>LUZZ01000340.1 GCA_001603845.1 Syntrophobacterales bacterium Delta_01
CCCTTGTCAAGTCCACCACGCTGCCCGCCGCGCCGGACCTGGGGTCGGCCGCGCCGAAGACCAGCCGCCGCACCCGTGCGTGCAGCATGGCCCCCACGCACATGACGCAGGGCTCCAGGGTCACGTAAAGCTCGGTTCCGGGCAGCCTGTAGTTTCCAACCGCCGCCGCCGCCGCCCGAAGGGCCAGGATTTCCGCGTGGGCGGTCGGGTCCGCCGAAAGGATGGGCATGTTGTGGGCCCTTCCCAGCACCTGTCCCGCGGCGTCCACCAGCACGGCCCCCACGGGCACTTCCGCCGCCTCGAACGCCTTCCGGGCCTCCTCCAGCGCGAGGCCCATAATAAGATGGTCCCTGTCCAAAATATTCTCTCAATTCGCCGGGTTAGGATGCCGATTGCAAATAGCACAAAATTGATATATAGAGAAGCCCTTTCAACAGGTTGGCGGGGCTTTCGGATGCCTTTATAATTGAATTCAGGTCGTACGGAGACTGCGTTGCCGGGCCATGCCGCCCGTGCGTGCAGCGGCCGGTTGGATCGCGTGAAGGCGCCGAAAGGAAGCATCGTGAATTGCGGGCAGGGACTTTCACCAGGTGAACGGAAAGATGGGCGGGTACGCGAAGATGCGCCCGGGCCGGAACGGGGGCTTGCCAAAAAACACCCCTGTCCGGATTGCCATTTCTGCCAGATGTGCAGCGACACCCGCTGCAATTCATGCCGGAGCGGCCGGGCTGCGGGCACCTGCGGCTCGAAGCTCAGCTTCGAAGACCAGATCCGCCTCTACGAGGAAATGAACGCAAACGATCCTTTATTCAGAAAAAAACGCAAATGAGCAGCAAGGATTTCATGCGAAGACATCTTTTCCTGTTTGCGGCATCGGTCGTGTCCACCTTTTTTATGCTCTGCGCTCCGGTGCTTTCCCAGACCGGTGAAAAGCCTGCGGAAGGGGCCGGGGGCCCGCAGGCCGAACAGGCGGCCCCCGCCGCCCAGGCGGAGCCTGCCCGAGCGTCGTCGCCGCTGTGGCAGTCGGTGATATGGGAGAATTTTCCCGACGACAGGCTGAAGGGCTCCAAGCCCGACGCCGTGAGCCGGGCTTACCAGGCAAACGGATGGAAACCGTTTTTCATAAACGCGCATTTCCAGCTCAACGAAAACGCCAAGCTGGTGCTCGAACGCCTTGGCTCGCTTCAAAACGAGGCCATCGACCCCGGCCCGTACCGGATAGACGAAATCGTGCGGGAGGCGGCAACGCTCGCCCAGGCCCGCGAATTGCTCAAAGCTTCGGGGCTCGAAGTGACGGATACCGCTTGCGGGGAACTTTCCGAGCCGCCCCGCGAAGCCGTTCCGGTCAAATCCGCCGGCGAGGGGGGCGGACCCGCTTCGGCCCACGCCCAGGGACCTGCCGAAAACCGGCCCGACTCCGGCGAAAGCCTGCAAAAATACCAGGATGCCTTCAAGCCGGCCGCCAGGCTGGACATTTCCCTCGCGGCGGCTTTCACGCGGTTTGCCGATGAAATGGATCCCTTTTCGGCCGATGACCAGGTCAAAGCGCTGACGGGCGAGACCCCGATGCGCGACGTGCTCAAGGAACTCGAACCGGCTTCCGGCCAATACCGGGCGCTGGTCGCCTCCTATGCCCGCTACCGGGCGTTGGCCGCCGCGGTGCGCCAGCAGCCCGTGAATTTTTCGGCCACTATCCATCCGGGCGATACGGGCAACCAGATTCGCGATCTTCAAAAAAGACTGGAGCAGGAAGGTTTCTACGCGGGGACGCCCACCGGCGTCTATGACGCCCGCACGCAGCGCGCGGTGAAAAGCTTCCAGGCGGCGCACCTGCTCGACGCGGACGGGGCGGTCGGCCGGAGAACGGCCGCGTGGCTCAACGTGTCCTTTGCCGACAAAGTGGACATGATCGCCTACGCGATGAAGACCCTGCGGCAGAGCCGGACCCGCGTGTACGACCGCTTCATCCGGATCAACATTCCGCAGTTCATCCTCGAATATTACAGGGACGGCAAGGTCCAGGAAACCCACAGGATCATCGTGGGCAAGGCCGCGGGGAAGAAGGTCAAGTACCGGGGAAGGATGGTCGGGGAGAATAACACCCCGACACTCTACAGCACCATCGAGCAGGTGATCCTGAACCCCCGCTGGTATGTTTCCGACCGCATCCGGCTCGAACTGGACTCGGAAGCCAAGGCGGACCCCGAATGGTTCACCCGGCACGGCTACGTCCAGATGACTTCCACCTACCCGTGGGGAGAGCCCCGGATTTTTCAGCGGCCGGGTCCCGAAAACGCCCTGGGGCGCGTCAAGTTCGAATTCCCCAACGTTTATGCCATCTACCTGCACGATACGCCCAAAAAACAGCTCTTCAGGCGCACCCGCCGGGATTTCTCCCACGGGTGCATCCGGGTGGACCGGGCGGTGGAGCTGGCTAAAACGCTTCTAACCGACGATAAGAGCCCGTACGCCGATCGGCTCCCCAGCATCCTGGACCGCAGCACGCAGGCCTTCGTGCGGCTGACAAACCCGGTGCCCATCGCCATCGAATACGTTCCCGTGTGCGCCAACGACCAGGGACAGGTCATCTTCCTGGGCGACCCCTACGGCATTGTAATTGTAAAGGAGAACGAATCCAAGAAAGGCTAAACGGGACGGGTGCTCGCCGGCGGACGGTGCCGGGAGACGACCGTCTTCGATGCCCGGTGCTTTTCGGCCGCCAATTGTTATCGTTTCAGATTCCGTGCGTTTTACAAAAATGTTTTCCTCCTGAATGCCCTTTATTTTATCCGTTCAAATATTCAGTTTCGAAACCAGATATCAGTTTTGGGCGATCCGGTAATTTACATGGAGTCAGGGACACCGTGAAACGACACCTTTCAGATACTTGCACC
>LUZZ01000031.1 GCA_001603845.1 Syntrophobacterales bacterium Delta_01
CGCGCAGACGGGGGCCGCAGTGGCGGGCACAGCCTCCTTCGCCGTGCCCGCCGCTGCGGATGAAAATCGGACCGGCCGGGCCGTTTCAACCGGCTACTTGCCCATATCGGCGACCGCCATGTCGTACACCTGCTTGCCGACCTGGGGGATCCATTTCTCGCTGACCGGCTTCACGGCTTCCTTGAAAGCCTCCAGGTTGGCGGGCGTGAGGTTGGAGACCACCATTCCCTTTTCCTGGAAGAACTTGAGGGGTTCGGGGACTTCCATGGTGTATTTGAATTCGTTTTTCAAAATATTCAGCGATTTGTCCCCGTCGAGGCCGGCGCGGGCCAGCGCCTTTTCAAACCGTCCCGCTTCGTCGGCCGCTTCCTGGATGGCTTTCTTGATGTCGTCGGGGAACGCCTTCCACTGGTCCATGTTCCAGTAGATGATCAGGGGGTCGGCCAGATAATTCCAAAGGGTCAGGTACTTGTGGTACTGGTAGATCTGGACGGGAATCAGAACGCCCACCGGGTTTTCCTGTCCGTCCACCACGCCCTGCTGAAAGGCGGTGACGGCGTCGCCCCAGTTCATGTTCACGGGGTCGGCCCCCAGTTGCCGGAAGGTGTCGATGAAGATGGGGCTTCCCACCACGCGGATGCGCAAGCCCTTGAGGTCTTCGGGTTTTTCCACCGGCACCTTGGAGTTGGTGAGCTGCCGGAAGCCGTTTTCACCCCAGGCCAGGGGTTTGAGGCCGATTTTCTCCATTTCGGCGAAAATGGCCTTGCCGGTCCGCCCGTGTTCTATTTTGTCCAGATTTTCGAAATTATTGATAAAAAACGGGAAGGAAAAGATATTCATCGCCGGGATGACGGTGGAAGAGTTGATCGTGGATTCCATGGCGCAGTCGATGATGCCCCGGGCCACCATCTGGGGAGACTGAAGCTGCGCGCCCTTGAGGAGCGAGCTGCTGTAGTAGGGCTTCACGTTGATGCGCCCTTTGGTCTTTTCTTTTACCAGTTCGGCAAATTTCGCCGCACCCAGCCCCCAGTAAAACGTCGGCCCGACGTTGAGCGTAAGCTTGTATTCTTCCTTGAACTTGGCCTGCTGCGCATGCAGCGGCGCCGGTATGCACAGGGGAAAAACCATTGCGGCCGCGCACAAAAAGACAAAAAACCGGGTATAAGCTGCTCTCATGGGTCCGCTCCTCCATTCTCGGCGACATTGCCTTTGGGGTGCCTTCGTTGCTCCCTTTTCCTAATGATATTTTTATTCCAAATACCATTCAGGCGGCCATGTTACAAGTAAAGGAATGGAGCGGTTCGGCGTTCTTGGAGCGGGTGGGGGTTGGCGGGCGGATCGCCCGTGGCAGGCACGGGAGAGGAGGACATGGGTGGAGGCAGCCGGAAAAAAGCCGGAGGCGCCGGGCGTTTCGGGCGCGGCGTCCCGACGGGCTCACACCGTGAGGTGACGTGTCGTTTTAGCGGGCGCGTCCCACGGACTGCGTAAGAAGCCGCACGCTCAGGGGGAGCTGCCCTTCGGAAACCAGGAAGTCGATGATCTGTTCCACGATGGCTTCCGGGCTGTATTGGGCGGTATCGATCACCAGTTCCGGGCTGAGGGGAGGTTCGTACGGATCGTCGATGCCGGTGAACCCCTTGAGTTCTCCGCGCCTGGCTTTGGCGTAGTGCCCCTTGGGATCGCGAGTTTCACATACCGTAAGGGGGGTGTCCACAAAAATTTCCGCGAAATCGAGCCCCGCATCCATGTGGATCCGGCGGGCGAAATCCCGCTCTTTCCTGTAGGGAGAAATAAAGCTGGTAATCACGATCAGGCCGGCGTCCGCGAACAGCTTGGCGACTTCGGCGACGCGCCGGATGTTTTCCTCCCGCTCGCGAGCCGAAAAACCCAGGTCCTTGTTGAGTCCGTGGCGAACGTTGTCTCCGTCCAGCACGTAGGCGAGAAATCCGAGCTTGATCAGGTGGCATTCCAGCGCGAACGCCGTGGTGCTTTTCCCGGATGAAGGCAGTCCGGTCAGCCAGATCGTGCACCCGCGCTGATCGAGCAATGCCCCGCGTTTCTCCCGCGTGACCTGGGAACAATGCCAGACGGTATTCGTGGCCTTCGATTCGACGTCCATGGTTATTCGACTCCGCTTGGTTATGAATCCGACAGGCGAAAGGGATTTGAAGCCCGGCACATCAGAACGGCAATGGGAAAACGTTGCTTCAACTTCCCGCCCGGTTTCGAGCGCGGTAGACTTCCCCCCCCGGCCTTTCCGGAAAAGTCTATCCGCAGCCCTCCAAATAATCAACAAACGAGTGCATTACGGGCGATGTATTTTTGTAAATATATGTGTCTGATCGAAGATTTAGGAAGCGGAGACATGCGGACGCCTCCCCCGCCTGCCGCCGGGGGAAATCGCCGCCATAACCGTGAAGCCTGCCCGAATCATAGCTATATTGGAAGATTACGAGACATCAACGGCAGGGCACGGCTCTATCGGTTCCCATGCGGGGGTGAAAAAGGCCATGTTTCACTTCGGAAAGAAAAAAACCCTTACGGGTCTTGCCCGGACCTGCGGGTGAGCGGCCAAGATCGGTCCGACGGTCCTGTCGGACGCCCTGGCCGGGCTTCCCGCTCCTTCCGACCCCGATTTGCTGGTGGGCTACGAGACCAGCGACGATGCCGCCGTGTACCGGCTCTCCGACGATATCGCCGTCATCTCCACCGTGGATTTCATCACGCCCCCGGTCGACGACCCGCTGTGGTTCGGGCGAATTGCGGCCGCCAACTCGCTTTCCGACATCTACGCCATGGGGGGCCGCCCCGTTACCGCCCTCAACTTGGTCATGTTCCCCCCCAAAAAACTGGGCATGGAAATTCTGCGGGACATCCTCCGGGGCGGGCACGAAAAGGTCGTCGAGGCGGGGGCCAGCCTGTCGGGCGGCCACTCGGTAGACGACGAGGAGCCCAAGTACGGGCTGGCGGTCACCGGGGTCGTATCGCCCCGAAAAATATTGACCAATTCCGGGGCCCGGCCCGGCGATGCACTCATCCTCACCAAGCCCCTGGGAACGGGCGTGCTGTTCAACGCCCGCCGCTCGGGCCGCCTCCCCTGGAGCGACCTGGAACCAATCCTGCCCCAGGTCGCCGCTTTGAACCGCACGGCGCTGGAGGTGGCCCTGGACTTCGAGATCCATTCCTGCACGGACATCACGGGGTTCGGCATCCTGGGACACGTGCTGGAAATGGCCCGGGGAAGCGGAGCCGGAATCGAGCTGGAATTCGCGGCCCTGCCGGTCTACCCCAACGCCGTCGCCATGTACCGCAAAGGCGAGACGACCGGCAGCAACCGGCCCAACCGGGAACTGGTGGAAGGGTTTCTGCAAACTTCCCTGGGCATCGAGGGGCCCGATAAACAGATCCTGTTCGACCCGCAGACCTCCGGCGGGCTGCTCCTTTCCGTGCCCGAAACACGGGCGGAAGAGCTGGCCGGGCGGCTGCGTGCGGCCGGCGTGGCCGCCGCGTCCATCATAGGCAGGGTACGGGCGCACACCGAACCGGCCATCCGCCTCCTCTGAACCCAACCCGCAACTCGCAACCGGCAATCTGCAACTTTATGTGAAAATTTTCCATCTTTTATGATATGAGGAAAGGTCGCTTGCGAATGTATACTCCCCGGTAGCCTCGATCTGATCGTTTGCCGTCTTTATCCGCCGGTTTTTCAGGATGCCCGGAGCGAGTTGCAATACCCTTGGTTCGAGAGGAGAACGGTAGTTATGAGTATTTCTTTCATGCCGGTCCGGGGATCCGTCGAGGACCTGCCGGCCCTTCAGCTTCAGGGCCTCAAGTGGACCGTATCGCACGCCTACAACAATTCCCCCTTGTATCGCAGGAAGCTGGATGCAGCGCACGTGGCCCCCACCCAGATACGATCGCTCGACGATTTGCAGCGGCTTCCGTTTACCACCGCCAAGGACCTTCAGGAAGATTATCCTTTCCCGCTGAGGGCTGTGCCATTTGAAAAAATAGTGCGCATCCATGCGTCCTCGGGGACCACCGGAAAGCGCAAGGTCCTGTGCTACACGCAAAAAGACATCGACGACTGGGCCAACATGTTCGCCCGGTGCTTCGAGATGGCGCGGCTCACCACGGCCGACCGGGTGCAGATCGCGGTGGGCTACGGGCTGTGGACGGCCGGGGTCGGGTTTCAGCTCGGGTGCGAACGGTTCGGAGCGATGGCGGTCCCCGTGGGGCCGGCGAATACCGAAATGCACTGCCAGTTGCTCGAAGATTTGCAGAGCACGGTGTTTTGTTCGACGGCGTCCATGGCGATCCTGATCGCGGAAGAGATCGAACGGCGCGGCCTCCGGGACCGGTTGTGCCTCAAAAAATTCATTTTCGGGGCCGAGCGGCACAGCGCCAAGATGCGGGAGAGAATCCGCAATATCACCGGCGTCGAGCACCTGTTCGACATTCCGGGGCTTACCGAACTGTACGGCCCCGGCACGGGGCTGGAGTGCATGGCCCACCAGGGAGTGCACTACTGGGCCGACTACTACATCCTGGAAATCATTAATCCCGAGACCCTGGAACCGGCCCTGCCGGGCGAGATCGGCGAAATGGTGGTGACATCGCTGCGCAAGGAAGGCTCCCCTGTCATACGCTACCGGACGCGGGACCTCACGCGGCTGCTGCCCGATCCCTGCCCGTGCGGCAACCCCCTGCCTCGCCACGACCACATCCTGGGGCGCTCGGACGACATGTTCATCTTCCGGGCGGTCAACATCTATCCGGGCCAGATCGAACACGTCCTGGGGCAGATACCGGGGGCGAGCAGCGAGTACCAGGTGCACCTGCAGCGGCGCGAGGACGGCAGGGACATCATGGTCCTCAAAGTGGAAAGGCTCGGAGGGGGAGCGCCGGAAGCCCAGGCGCGGCTCGCGCAGGATATCAGCGACGAAGTCCGGCGGCAGATCATGGTCCGGGCGCAGGTGGAGATAGTGGAACACGGGTCCCTGCCCAGGACCGAACGAAAGAGCAAGCGGGTTTTCGACTACCGCAACGGTTTCTGAGAAAGCCGAAGGGGGGGCCCGCTTTTTGCGGTTAACGATCCATCTGGAGGCGCATCCGTTTCCAGCCCGGTGAGACGAAGGAGGAGCAAAGACTATGAAATCCGTTATTCCCGTAAGGATCGCGGTCCTGTTTTTTGCGGCGCTCGCGCTGGCCCTTGCCCCCTGCTCGGCCGGGGCGCAGGAACCGATAAAGCTGGGCGCATTTTTCGCCCTGTCGGGACCGGCCTCTTCGATCGGCGAGCCGACTAGGCTGGTGGCGCAGATGGTTGTGGACAAGATCAACAAGGAAGGCGGAATCGCCGGGAAGAAGCTCCAGCTCGAAACCGGCGACACCCAGAGCGATCCCACCAAGGCCCTGATCGAGGCCAAGCGCCTGGTGGAGGAGGGGAAAGTCGTCGCCCTGATCGGTCCCACGCGAACCGATGAAGGCATGGCGGTCAAACCCTACATCGAAGACTCCGCCCACATTCCCATCGTCATGACCATCGGCGGAGACCCGGTGATCGCCGGCGGAAAGTTCGGCCCCTTCAAGTGGACCTTTAAAACCCCGCAGAGGACTTCCGTGGCCGTAAAGAAGCTCTACGGCTACATCCAGTCCACGAAACAGAAAAAAGTGGCGCTCCTCACGGCAAGCGACGGGTTCGGCAAAGACGGCCTGGCGTGGCTCGAAAAACTGGCCCCGGAATTCGGCCTGGAAATCGTCGCCAAAGAATCGTTTGCGGCAACGGATACCGACATGACGCCGCAGCTTCTCAAGATCAGGGCGAGCGGCGCCCAGGGCATCATCTGTTGGACGATCGGGCCGGCCGGGTCGCGCGTGGCCAAAAACGTGAAGCAGCTCGCCGTTCCGGCCACCCTGTACCAGTGCCACGGGCAGCCGGGGCCGAAGTACGTGGAACTGGCGGGCGACGCCGCCAACGGCTCGATCATGCCCTCCACCAAGGTCATGGTCGTGGACCAGCTCCCCGATTCCGATCCGCAGAAAGCGGTCATCAAAGAGTTTATCCGGCTGTATAAGGACGTTTATAAATACGATAAGCAGTACCCGATCAACACCCATTCCGGGTACGCCTGGGATGCCATCAACATCGTGGCCGACGCCGTCAAGAAGGCCGGCACCCAGCCCGACAAGCTGCGGGACGCCATCGAGCACACCAAGGGCTACATCGGAGTCAGCGGCATTTTCAACATTACCCCGGAAGACCACAACGGCCTCCAGACCGACTCCATGGTGATGGTGAAAGTGGAAAACGGCAAGTGGGTGCTGTTGAAGTGATGCCGGTTGCGGGCCGGGACGGTTTCAGGCGAAGGCGCGACCGCGCTTGAGGCGACCCCGACAGGCAAAAGAGTCCCGGCTGACCGGCGAAGCGAACCGAATGCGCGTTCTCGATACTCGAAATATCCGAAAGATACTGGTGCGCGCCACCAACTGGATCGGCGACGCGGTGATGACCACCCCCGCCCTGGGGGCCGTCCGGCGGGCCTTTCCGGATGCGCGGATCGTGCTGGCGGCAAACCCCCCGGTGGCCGAACTCATGAAGTCCCACCCCTGGTGCGACGTGGTGATCGTCTATGACAAAAAAGGGCGCGATGCCGGCTGGAGGGGGCTTTACCGGTTTTCCCGGAAGCTTGCGGCCGAGCGGTTCGACCTGGCGATACTTTTCCAGAACGCCATCGAGGCGGCCGTCATGGCCCGGTTGGCCGGGATCGGCCGGAGGGCGGGATACGCCACCGACGGGCGGAGGTTTTTGCTCACGCATTCCGTGCGGGTCCCCCGGGACCCGCACCGGTTCCACCAGGTCTACTATTATCTGCACATGCTGGGCGGGCTGGGGCTCGAAGCCGGCGGTCATAAGCTTTGCCTCGGGCTGACCGAGGAGGAAAAAGACTGGGCCGGCCGGCTCCTGGGGCCCGGAAAGTGGGCCGCGATCAATCCGGGCGCCGCCTACGGGTCGGCCAAAAAATGGTACCCGGACCGGTTTGCCGGCGTCGCGGACCGTCTCGTTTCCGATTACGGCTACCGGGTCGTGCTGCTGGGAGGACCCGGCGAGGCGGGACTCGGTTCGGAAATCGAATCGGCCATGCGTGCCCCGGTTCTGAATATGGCGGGCAGGACGTCGATCCGCCAGGTGATGGCCGTCCTGAATGCGGCGGACCTGGTGATTTCCAACGATTCCGGGCCCATGCACGTGGCCGCGGCCTTCGACCGGCCCGTGGTGGCCCTGTTCGGCCCTTCGCTTCACCTGGCCGCCTATCCGTTCTGCTCCCGCTACAGGGTGGTGCGCAAACCGGTCGAATGCGCCCCCTGCCTGAAACGGCAATGCCCGAAAGGCCACCATCGCTGCATGGATGAAATTTCAGTGGAAGACGTGCTGGCGGCGGTGGACGATCTTGCGGGCGAGTCCGTATAACCCCGGATTGGAGGTCAAAAGGTTGAGCCTGCCTTTCCAGCCCCGAAAGATTCTCATTATAAAACCGAGTTCCCTGGGCGACATCATCCACGCTCTCCCCGTGCTGCCCATACTTCACGCCGGGTTCGACCGGCCCGAGATCCACTGGGTGGTCGCCCGGCAGTTCTACGGCATCCTGGAAGACCACCCGCTCATCGACGTCCTGTGGATCATCGACAAGGATTCCTGGAAAAAGCCGTCGAGCATTTTCTCCACCTTGGGGGAGCTGGGCCGGCTGGCTTCCGGTTTGAGACGCGAGAAGTTCGACCTGGTAATCGACCTCCAGGGGCTTTTGCGAAGCGCGATGATCGGGCTTTTCACCGGCACGGGCGCAAGGGCCGGTTTCAACGCGGCAAGAGAAGGGGCGAGGTACACCTACCGGTACAAGATCCGGACCGCCGTGGAAATGCACGCCGTGGACAAAAACGTCCTGCTGGCGCTGGCGCTCACCTGCACCGACCACGATATCTCTTTTCCCCTTCCGCCCCTCGACCGCCGGCCGGAAATCTCGCGCCTGCTGGACCCGGAATACGCCGTGATCGTCCCGTCGGCCGGGACGCTGGTCAAAAGGTGGCCCGCCGGGTATTTCGCCGAACTGGTCTCCCGGCTCCCCCTCCAGTCCGTCATCGTGGGCGCGCCCTCCGACCGCGCGCTCGCCGACGAAATCGTCGCCCAATCGCACGGCCGTGCGCTGTCCATTGCCGGCAGGACCAGCCTGCGGGAGCTGGCATCGGTGATCCAGGGGGCCAAATTCCTCGTTTCGGCCGATTCCGGCCCGATGCACCTGGCCGCCGCCCTGGATGTTCCCGTGTTCGCCATTTTCGGCCCGACCAGCTCGCTGCGCACCGGCCCCTACGGCAAGATCCACACCGTCATCCGAAAGGACATGCCCTGCTCGCCCTGCTACAGCAGAAAGCCCTGCCCGGACTGGCGGTGCATGACGGAAATCACGCCGGATAGGGTGCTCGATGAAATTGCGAAGGCGACCGCCGCGCGGATGCTTCCCGAAGACAGGCAGGGAGGGGCAGCGGACGATTAGGCGGGTAAATTACTGACTCCCGGCTGTTGCACGGCTCGGCTTCTTTTGGCGCCGGGACCTTGCCGATCATGAATGGTTTGCCGTCAAGCAATCGAGCCCGCGTGTGGCGAGCGCTACGACACGGGGAATAGGCTTCGTGCCCCGTTCGTAATAGACCACCATGCGGCGGCTTATTCCCAAAGCTCTTGCTGCGGCGTCGAGCGTGTAGGCTCTGTGCTCGCGCCAATTCCTGAAAGCGTCCGACGACATGGTGAACCCCGACTGTTCCTGAGAAAGCCGCCAAAGCGTGTCGGCGGCCATGTCGATTTCATCGGTCCAGACGACATCCGTCCCGTATTCGCCGACCTTCACGCGTCCGAACAGTTCCGGGGAACGACGCAACGGCTCATAAACGCGGAAGGTCTCAACCAAACCGGAAACATTCACATGGCTCTCTTCGCCGTTGTCCCAACGAACGAGCAGGGTCATCGGCTTTGTGCCCGCTGCAACGGCCACGATACGCGGCAAGGTTTTTTTCGGCATGATCGTTACCCCCGTTCGTTCAGTTCGTCCCATCGGAGCGCTAAAGCCTCCCGATGGGCCTGTGCCCACGCCAACGCTTCGGCGATCTGGGTCGGTTTTGCTTCTCCCGCAATCACCGTCAAATCCGAGAGCCGCACCAGGACCTGAAAATCCGGCCCAACGATGTGGAAGTGCGGCGGACGGTGATCGTCGGCATACATGCGTATGCCGGCATACCCGAAGCGCTGCAATACCGGCATCCATCCTCCTGCAAAGACAGTCGATGGTGCAATAGTTGCACTGTCGAGAGAAAAAGTCAACCTTCCCGTATGGCGAAAGCGACAGCCCCGTGCCTGGTTTTGAACTCCTTTCCCGCTGCCGTATTTCTTTCGATTCCGCTCCGGTCGGGTTTACGCGGCCGCAAAAGGAACCTTTCATTTACCCGCCGGTAGTGCTAAAAATTGGGACCTTGATCGTGTACCCACTCTATTTCCCGCACTTTATCGAGGGTTGATCTTGAAGATAACGACAGTGGACATACCCGGGGCCGCCATCCTGGAACCCAGGGTTTTTTCCGACGAAAGAGGCTTTTTCTTCGAGAGCTACAACAGCAGCGTCCTGGCTGGCCTGGGAATCGAGGACAATTTCGTTCAGGACAACCATTCGCTTTCCTGCCGCAGGGTCCTGCGGGGTCTGCACTACCAGGTGAAAAATTGCCAGGCGAAGCTGTTGCGCGTGGTCCGGGGCGAGATATTCGATGTGGCGGTGGACCTGCGCAGGTCTTCCCCGGCCTTCGGGCGGTGGTCCGGGGTGCGGCTTTCCGCTGCGAACAAGCTCCAGTTCTACATCCCGGCCGGGCTGGCGCACGGTTTCCTGGTGCTCTCGGACGAAGCGGAGGTGCTGTACAAGGCGAGCGATTTCTACGCGCCACAGCACGAGCGGTGCATCTTGTGGAACGATCCCGACCTCGCGATAGAATGGCCGCTGGAAGGCGCGCCCGTGCTTTCTGAAAAGGATGCGCGGGGGGCCGCGTTCAAACTGGCCGATCTGCCGCTGGACTGATGCCGGGCGGTCGCCGTCCGCATTCTTTCGGAAGAACCGAATTTATGGAAAAAGAAACCTTGCGCGCCTCCGCTCGAAGGGATTTCCGGATCGTGGTGTTCGGGGGGAGTGGAATGCTCGGCGGGGAAGTGGTCGAGGAACTGAACGGGGCCGGCTTCCGGGTCGCGGCCCCGCCGCGGTCTCGGGTGGACATTGCCGCCGCCGCAGGATTGCGCGATTTTTTCGAATCGGGGGAAAAACCGGACCTGGCGGTGAACTGCGCCGCCTACACCGCCGTGGACCGGGCGGAATCCGAAACGGGTGCGGCGATGGCCGCCAACCGGGACGGCCCCGCACGCCTTGCCGGGCTGTGCGCGGAGTTCGACCTGCCGCTCATTCATATTTCCACCGATTACGTTTTCAACGGCCGGTCCGAAACGCCCTACCGGGAAGACGACCCGGCGGAGCCCCTCAACGCCTACGGCCGGAGCAAGTGGGAAGGCGAGGAGGCGATACGCTCGGCGCTTGCCCGCCACCTCATCGTGCGCACTTCCTGGCTCTACGGCGCCCGGGGGGGCAATTTCGTAAAGACCATGCTGCGGATCGGCGGGGAGCGCGAGGAGATCAACGTGGTCAGCGACCAGCACGGGAGCCCTACCTGGACGAGGGACCTCGCCCGGTGCGTCGCGGCGGTCTCGCGCCGGATCTGCGACGCTCCCGGCCGGGTGCGGTGGGGCGCCTACCATTTCTGCAACCGGGGAGTGACCACCTGGTATGAGTTTGCGCGCAAAATTTTCGAATACTCCGGCCGGTGGGCTTCGTTAAAAGTCGCCAGGGTGAACCCCATCCCCACCAGCGCCTACCCCACCCCCGCGGTGAGGCCGTCGTGGTC
>LUZZ01000341.1 GCA_001603845.1 Syntrophobacterales bacterium Delta_01
CTCCCTTTCCTGCCCGGTGCGGGAATGCCTGGACACCGGGATGGTGGCCCACGCCATCCACGAACGGGCCATGCCCGACGGCCGGATGCGCTACAGCGAGGTGAGCGCCGTCCCGTGGCGGGCCTCCGACGGAAAGGTCCAGGCGGTCATCGAAATTTTCCGGGACATCACGGATGAGCTGGAAAAAAAATTCGAGGAAAAATCCCGCGCTTTCAAACGCGATCTTATCCGGCTGATCCACGAAGACAAGATGATCTCGCTCGGAAAGCTGGTGGCCAGCGCCATGCACGAGATCAACAATCCCCTTTCGGGCATCAACTCCCTGGCCCGCCTCATGGAAGAAGAGATGAAATCCGGGGCGAACTGGGCCGAAAACAAAGAAAAATTCATTTATTACCTGAACCTCATCGGGAACGAATCGGCGCGGTGCAGCGGCATTGTGAGCGACCTGCTCTCCTTTTCCCGGCAGCAAAGGGGAATTCGCGTCCCCATCGAACTCAACGAACTGGTGCTCAAGACCCATTCGTTTATCAGCCACCGCCTCGATACGCAAAAGATCGCCTCGGTGCTGGAACTGGCCCCCGAGCTGCCTCCCGTCCTGGGCGACGGGCGCCAGATACAGCAGTGCCTGCTCAACGTGGTCTTGAACGCCATCGAGTCCATGCCCGACGGCGGCAAGCTCACCATCTCCACGGCCCGCCACCGCCGGTCGCGCGAGGTGCGGCTCAGCGTGGCCGACACCGGCATGGGAATCCCCAGTGAGGATTTGTCGCATATCTTCGAGCCGTTTTTTTCCACCAAGAGCGAGGACAAGGGGGTGGGGCTGGGGCTTTCGGTGGTCTACGGCATAGTCAAGGAACACGGCGGGTCGGTTTCGGTTCGGAGCGAACCGGGGAAAGGAACGCTTTTCGAACTGCGGTTCCCGGAAATCGCGGAACCCGACCGGGGTTGAAAATGGTAACGGGGCAGAAGTAGAAATGGGTGAATCTTTGCGAATATTGGTGGTAGACGACGAACTGATCGTTCGAGAATCTCTGGCGGGCTGGCTGAACCGGGCCGGCTACGAAGTGAATACGGCCCAGGGCGGCCTCGAAGCGCTCGAAATGATGGGCTCCGGGGGCTACGACCTGGTGTTCCTGGACATCCGGATGCCGGACATCAACGGCATGCAGGTCCTCAAGACCATCAAGCTGAACCATCCCGCCACCCTGGTGGTGATGATCACCGCCTACAGTTCGGTGGAAACGGCCATCGAAGCCATGAAAAGCGGCGCCGACGATTACCTGGTCAAGCCGTTCGAACCCGACAGCCTGCAGCTCCTGACCGAAAAACTAATGAACCAGAAACGGCTGCTCGACGAGAACATCTGCCTGCGCAGGCAGATCGACGGCAGCACCCGGTACCTGGACCTCATCGGTTCCTCGGCCTGCATGAAGCGGGTGTTTTCGTTCATCGAACAGGTCGCCGGGGTGGATTCCCCCGTGCTGCTCCAGGGCGAAACCGGCACGGGCAAGGAACTGGTGGCCAAGGCGATCCATGCGCGCAGCAACCGCCGGCACGGGCCGTTCGTCACCATAAACTGCGGGGCCTTCGCCGAATCGCTGCTGGAAAGCGAACTGTTCGGCCACGAAGTCGGGTCCTTTACCGGCGCCGTTCGCACGCAGAAAGGGCGGCTGGAAATGGCCCACGGCGGCACCCTCTTCCTGGACGAAATCGGCGAAATTCCGCCCAAGATGCAGGTGGACATGCTGCGGGTCCTCCAGGAGAAACGCTTCCACCGGGTGGGAGGAAGGCGCGACCTGCACGTGGACTTCAGGCTGATCTCCGCCACCCACCGCAACCTGAGAAAACGGGTGGCCGCCGAAAAGTTCAGGCAGGATTTCTACTTCCGCCTCAAGGTCATCGAAATCGAAATTCCCCCCCTGCGCGAAAGGGCCGACGACATCCCCCTGCTCGCCCTGCACTTCCTGCACCGGTTCCGGCGCGAAACCGGCAAGGACGTGCAGAACATCCGGGACGACGCCCTGGCGCTTCTGCAGTCATACCCCTGGCCCGGCAACGTGCGGGAGCTGGAAAACGTCATCGAACGGGCGGTGGTGCTCGCCAAGACCACGCAGCTCGGAAAGCGCGATTTCGGTTTTCTGTTCCGGAACGACGATACCGACACCGAAGACGTGCCGATTTCCATGAAGGACATGGAAAAAAACCACATCCATAAAACGCTCAAGCTCGTGCACTGGAACATCTCCAAGGCCGCCACCCTGCTGGAAATCAACCGGGTGACCCTGCACAACAAGATCAAAAGATACGGGCTGAAGCCGTCGGATTGAAAGCTTAAGAGAATTCCGGACATCGGACGAGATGGCAGTAACTCAACGTCAATGGAGCTTGGGCGGGTGCCCCGGACAATTTGCTTGTCATCCGGGTCCGAAAGACAGAAAGCTCGATGTAAAAGAGGCACTTTTCGCGGGTGACGGGTGGCCCGGATAGCCTGTCTATCCGGGCGCGAAGCGCAAGAGGCTTTCAGGAGAAGCAGGACATGCCAGGATTTGTATCTCCATTGTCACACCCCTCTTGTCCTCCGGACCCGGATAACAGAAAGACGTTATCCGGGCCACCCGCGCAAACTCTACTCCTTTGATTCAACTGTGGTTGACCTGTGCCTTTCGCTTTTCCCCTGG
>LUZZ01000032.1 GCA_001603845.1 Syntrophobacterales bacterium Delta_01
CTTCGGGGTTGATTCCGAACCGCGGATATTCTTCGGGACTTATGAGGCGAAAAAAGGCTTCGCTCTGTTCGAGCTCGGCGGATTGTCCGTACGACTTCCTGTTTTCCATCAAATAAAGCCCCTTGGCAGATGAGCAGACCTAAATTATAAAGCCTTTTACCATTTTTTCATTATTCTTGGGGGATGGTTTGCATGAAAGACCGACAAGCCGTAAAAAAGAGCGCCGGGGCGAGCGGGAAGATGTCCTGGAACCTGCTGGCGGCCACGGTATTCGGGCTGGGCATGGCGCCGGCCGCGCCCGGCACCGTCGCCACCCTGTTCGCCGGGGTCCCGTGCTTCCTGGCGGTGGGCGGTCTGCCGTGGATATTCCAGGCCCTGCTGGCGGCCGTCATTTTTGCCCTGGGCTGCCGGGTGTCCACAAAGGCGGAAATCGAACTTCAAAAACCCGATGCCCAGCAGATCGTAATCGACGAGCTGTGCGGGTTCCTGATCGCCATGGTGGGGCATCCCGTGGGGTTTGTCTCCATATCGGCCGGGTTTGTCCTGTTTCGCATCTTCGACATCTGGAAACCGTGGCCCGTTTGCCGGTTCCAGGAAGAACTCACCGGCGGCCTCGGAGTGATGATGGACGACGTGGGGGCCGGAATTTACGCAAACCTTGCGGGGCTGGTCATTCTGCGGGCTCTTGGAATGTTTTGACGCCGGGCGCCGTGAACCGGCGTATCACCGCCACGATCAGGATCGCCGCCAGCGCGCCGGCCAGGTCGAACGCCCAGTCTTTTATGTCCGCGTCCCTGCCCGGCACGAACCACTGGTGCAGTTCATCGGCAATGCCGAACAGGCCCACCGCCAGGAATACCCGCAGGGCAAAACTCCCGAACCCCTTCTGCTCGATGACCCGGTACCAGAACTTTCCCAGCAGCAACCCCAGCGTCGCGTACTCCACGGGGTGGAAATAGCTGGTATCGAACGATACCTGGACGCCGGAAAAGCTCCTGTTGGACATCAGGGTGATGAAAAGCCCGTAAAAAAAAGCGGGAATGAGCCATCGCCACCCGCTCCCGCCGCCCCGGCGTCCGTTGAGCACGTGGGCGAGCGCGCTGACGACGCCGCCCGCAAAAAGCACCAGGACCGGTAAAAATATCTCCGCCCTGGAAATGTGCACCATCCGCGAAAATACGACGGCGCACACCGCCTGCCCGAAAAACATCAAAGAGATCCAAAAGCCGGAGTTCATGGCCGCCGCTTGCGCTCCTTCCGGCAACGTGGTTTTCATTTCAGTTGACACCTTTCCGGGCATCGGCCGCGCCCTCCGTCCCTCTTACCGCCCGACACTGCCGACCCTCATATGAATCGGCCATTTCACCCGTTTCATGGAACCTTTATTTCCCCAGGCGGCGGCAAGGTCGGACCGGACCAGTTCGACGGGCTCCTCCCCCCTCGCCTCCTGGTACCGGCTGACGGCGGACCAGGTGCCGAGGTAGCCCAGCAGGTGAGCGAGGTCCCAGGACGACTCCATGGGGAAGTCCGGGACGACGATTTCCGGAAAGGGAAAGTACAATGAAGCGAACCCTTCATCAACCAGTTTTCTTTCCGGCGGCCAGTAGGACCCCACAACCGTCCGGAACAGGTAGTCCACGATCCGGTCTATTTCGGGATCGATACGAAGCAGGCTGTAGCACCACAGGGCGACGACCCCGCCCGGCTTTACCACCCGCCGCACCTCGGGGTAGAACCGGGAGAGGTCGAACCAGTGGGCGGCCTGGGCGGCCATCACCAGGTCGACCGAACGGTCCTTCAGGGGGAGGGATTCGACAAGTGAAACCATGTAGGCGATGCCGCCGGAAGCGGAGGCGTTTTGGACCTGGCGCCGGCTGCCATCGACGGCCGCCACCCGCCGGTAGTAGGGGGCGGCCCCGGCCGCGGCCTGGCCGCTTCCGGTGGCGCAGTCCAGCGCGGTTTCATGCCCGGAGCTGAGCGACGCGAGATACCGGAAAAGCGTGTCCGGGTAATCGGGCCGATACTTACTGTAGCTGGGAGCGCTCTTGGTAAAGTGGTCTTTGAACATATTGCGGTCGAAGCTGCCTCGAAAAGAAATGCGCTTCCCGTCCGGAGAAGCGGAGCCCAAAAAAACGGCTCGATTTAAGATACATCCTGTTATAATTTAAACTATTCCGGAACCGATTTAAACTGGAGCCTTTCCCGCGGGAGACGATCAAAATGGACGAAAAAGTCATCGATTTCTGGCGGCAGCATTCGACCAACTTTCTGGAAATGGCGCTCAAAAACGACAAGCTGGAAAGGTTACGGCAGGCGGACGGGTACGGGAAGCACATCCGCGAATGCGGCGATTCCCTGGAAATCTATTTGAACCAGCGGGACGGCGAGATCACCTCCGCTTCGTTTTACACCGAAGGCTGCATCTACACCGTGGCCTGCGCCAATACCGTGGTGCACCTGGTGGAAGGCAAGCCGGCCGAGCGAGCCTGGTCGATCACCCCGCGGGACGTGGTCGAGTTCCTCCAGACGCTTCCGGCAGGGGAGAGCCACTGCGCTGAAATGGCCGTGGCGGCGTTGCGCGCGGCCCTGGAGGACTTGAAGAAAACCGAGCGCCAACCCTGGGTCAAGTTTTATCGTGAAAACAGGTCCTGATGACCGGTATTTCTTTGCGCCGTTTTTTCCTGTATAAGAAGGGCCGGTTGACGTGTTACCGGCAAGCCCGCGGCCCGGAAGGCCCGGCGCCTGAAGATCGCGCGAATTCCCTCTCCTCCCGGAAAAACCGGCCGGACAAAATATTATAGTGTCGAGTAAGTTAATGCAGTCACGTACGGAATGTCTCGACTTTCTGGAACAAATTCGAATGGCGCCCCACATCCGCCGGCACAGTGTCATGGTCGCCGAGGTGGCGCTTCTTTTGGGCGGGCTTCTCAATACAAACGGGTGCAGGCTCGACCTGGGCCTGATCCAGACCGGAGCGCTCCTGCACGATGTGGGCAAGGAGCGCAGCCTGCTCACCGGAGAAAACCACGCCGTGCTCGGGGCGCAGATGCTCGAAGGGGTGGTGGACCCCAGGGCCGCCCAAATCGTGCGGGAACACATTTTCCTGAACCAGGCGCTGGTCGAGGCCCCCATCACCGAATCGGTGGTGGTGAACTACTCCGATAAAAGGGTGATGCACGACCGCGTCGTCACGCTCCAAACGCGCTACCAGGATTTGATTTCGCGCTACTCCAAGTCCCCCAGCCACCGCGACATGATGCTCGCGACGCTGCAACTCTACCTCGAACTGGAAAAAAAGATTTTTTCTCACCTGACCATAAGCCCTCACGGGGCCGAAATAATGGGCCTCAAAACGGATATCTTCAACGAGCCTGATTAGGAGCACTATGGAAGCCAGGATTCTTAACGTCGCGTTGCTGGCAGGAGGCAAGTCCGCGGAGCGGGAAATCTCGCTCAAGAGCGGGGACCAGGTCTACCAGGCGCTGGATAAATCGCGCTACCGGATCAGGAGGTACGATCCGGCCACCGACCTGCCCGCCCTGGCGCAGGACGCCGCCGGAATCGACGTCGCCCTGATCATCCTACACGGCCGGATGGGCGAAGACGGCACCATCCAGGGGATGCTCGAATCCCTGGGCATTCCCTTCCAGGGAAGCGGGGTCCTGGGCAGCGCCATCGCCATGAACAAAATCGTCAGCAAGCAGCTCTACGTCCACGCGGGGCTTCCCACCGCTCCCTACATGGTGGCGGACCGCACGGCCCCGCTCGATCCCGCCGAGGTGGTGAACAGCCTCGGGCTGCCCGTTGTGGTGAAACCCGAACACGAGGGGTCGAGCATCGGGTTGACCATCGTGCGCGACGGGGCCAGGCTTGCCGCCGCGTTTGCCAAAGCGTGGGAGTTCGACCGGCGCTGCCTGGTGGAAAAATACATCGACGGCATCGAAATCACCGGCGGCGTGCTCGGAAACGACCAACTCCAGGCCCTGCCTCTCATTGAAATCGTTCCGGGAGAAAGCTTCGAATTCTTCAACTACGAGGCCAAGTACACGCCCGGGGCCACCAGGGAAATCTGCCCCGCCCGCATCTCGGCCGAGCTGACCGCCCGCGCCCAGCATTACGCCCAACTGGCCCACACGGCCCTGTGCTGCCGGGGCTACAGCAGGACCGATATGATGCTTTCCGGAAACGATATCTTCGTCCTCGAAACCAACACCATACCGGGTATGACCGCCACCAGCCTGTTTCCCCAGGCGGCCGCCGTGGCCGGCATCAGCTTTTCGACGCTCCTGGACCGGCTCATCGAACTGGCCATGGAATGATCCGTCGCGCAGGGCGGCGCGCCCGCTGCCGCCCTGCCCGTCCGGCCCCGGAGGCCGGAGGCCGATTTCTGTCTTTCGTCGGCGGCTTTCTTTCTCTATAATGCTCTTTTCGCCGTTTTCGGCAAACATGCGTCCATTCGTCTCAATCGCGGGACACGAAAGGAGATACTATGCTTTTCATGGCTATTTTCAGCTACTCACCCGAAGACAGGGACTTGGTGATCGAACGGGGTATGGGGTCGGTCGAAAAGACAAGCGGCGTCACGATCAAGGGAGAGTGGTTCGACATTTCGGGACACCGCGTGTTCCGGCTCTTCGAAGCCGAGGACGACGTCCGCCTCGCGGCCTCGATTTTCAGCTGGACGGACCTAGGCGTGGCCGAGGTCATCCCGGTGATGGAAACCGAAAAGGCCTTGAAGCTCCTGAAAAAAGTGGGCAAAAAATCCTGAAACCATCTCGGAACCGTACTTCCGCTGCCGGAACGGTTCCGAATCCGTAAAATCTCGAAGCCGGGACCTCGGGCGGCATGACGACGACCGGCCGACGTACCGGTTTGCGGCCTTTTCGCAGGCACGCGACGGAGAAACCGGAATGAATGAGTTTGAACTGCTCTTGAAATCCATCGAGCCTCCCGATGCCGGGTGGGAGCAAAAGGCGTCCGAGAGGCTCGGTTCCCAGATCCGCCCCCGCGGCTCCCTGGGGCAAATCGAGAAAATAGCCGCACGGCTGGCGGCCATCCGGCGGGCCATCGATATCGACCTGTCCCGGAAGCTCATACTCGTCCTGGCCGGCGACCACGGGATCGCGGCCGAGGGGGTCAGCGCCTACCCGCAGGAAGTCACCGCCCAGATGGTCTACAGTTTCACCCGGGGCTGGGCTTCCATAAACGTTTTGGGCAGGCACGCCGGCGCCGAGGTCCGCGTGGTGGACTGCGGCATCGCCTCCGACATTCCGCCCGAATGGAACGTCATCGACCGCAAAGTCGGCCCCGGGACCGCCTCCATTTCCAAGGGCCCGGCAATGAGCCGCGAACAGGCCGTCCAGGGCATTTTGAACGGCGCGCGGCTCGTCACGGAAGCCTACGAGCGCGAAGGCTTCCGGCTGTTCGGCACCGGCGACATGGGAATCGGCAACACCACCCCGTCGGCGGCCATCGTCAGCGCGCTGGGCGGGCAGTCTCCCGCCCGGCTTACCGGAAGGGGCACCGGCATCGACGACGCGGGGCTCGCCAAAAAGATCGCGGCCATCGAAACAGCCCTGACCGTGAACCGCCCCGACCCGAACGACCCGCTCGACGTACTTTCCAAAGTGGGCGGCTTCGAGATAGCGGCGCTGGCCGGAGCCGTGTTGGGCGCCGCCGCGGTCAAAGCCCCCCTGGCGTGCGACGGGCTCATCGCCACCGCCGGCGCGCTCATTGCCTGCCGCCTGGCCCCTCACAGCACGGGCTATCTTTTCGTGTCCCACCGGAGCGCCGAACCCGGCCACATCGCCATGTGCGACCTTATCGGGACCAGGCCCATACTCGATCTCGATATGCGGCTGGGAGAAGGCACCGGGTCCGCCCTGGCGATGAACATCATCGAGGCGGCCGCCAAGGTGCTCGTGGAATGCAAAACCTTTGCAGAAGCCGGGGTCACCGATACCGGGCACTAGCCCGAGCGCGGCCCTGTTTGCCGATTCGCGAACCCCGTATAGCAGGCTGAAAACCTCTGGGAGGACGATTCATGACCACGGTAATGCCGGAAGGCGAAGCGATCCGAAAGGCGATCAAGTGGATTTCGGCCGAGTTGCATGAAGATCCCGGCAAGCCGGTGATCAAGCTGGTAAACGAAGCGGTTGCCCGTTTTGACCTGTCACCCAAAGACAGTGAATTCCTGATTTCCTTCTACAAGAAGGAAAAAGGATCCGCGATGTCCAACTGAGCCGCCTGCGTTCCGGGGGGTGCGGGGGAAGCCTTTCCCCGCTCCTTTAGAAGTATCGGCTGGAACGCAAATCGGTCCGGGAGGCCCCTGGACCTGCGGCCCGAATTCGTCAATGGACCGGTTTTCGCCACGGCTCCGTCACAGCCCGGCCAGCACCAGGTCGTGGACCCGGATGATTCCGGCCACTTTTCCCTGCGCGTCCACCACCGGCAGGACCGAGATCTGGGAGGGCCGGTTTTCCATCAAATTGAGCGCCTCGGCCGCCATCCGGTCCTGGCCGATCACCACCGGGTTCCTGATCATGATGGAGTCGATCTCCAGGTTCAGCAGGTCGTCGTGCCGCTGCACGGCCCGCCGAAGATCGCCGTCCGTAAAGATCCCCAGCAGGTCGCGGGATTTCGAGACCACGATGACCGCCCCCATCGCCTTGCCGGTAAGCACCACCAGGGCCTCCCGCATGGTCTGGCCGCTTTGCACCAGGGGCAGCTCCTCGCCGGCGTGCATCACGTCTTTTACCCGGAGCAGCAGCCGGCGGCCCAGGGCGCCCGAAGGGTGCAGGCGGCTGAAATCCTCGCGGGTAAAACCCTTGAGTTCGATGAGGCTGCAGGCCAGCGCGTCGCCCAGGACCATGGCCACCGTGGTGCTGCTGGTGGGCGCCAGGTTCAGCGGGCAGGCTTCGCACTCCACGCCGGAATCCAGGAAGATATCGCAGTCCCTGGCCAGCGACGACCCGGCCCGGCCGATGATGCCGATCGTCTTGAGCCCCAGGCGTTTGAACAACTGGAGGAAGTGAAGCACTTCGGACGTCTCGCCGCTGTTGCTCAGTATGAGGCCCAAATCGCCTCGCTGGATGACTCCCAGGTCCCCGTGCATGGCCTCCACCGGATGGATGAAAACCGACGGAGTGCCGGTGCTGGACAGGGTGGCCGAAATCTTGCTCGCCACGATGCCGGACTTGCCCAGGCCGGTGGCGATGACCTTGCCCCTGGTTTCCATGAGGACGTCAACCGCGCGCTCGAACTCGGGACCGATCCTTTCCAGCAACGATTCGAGCGCAAGAATCTCCTTTCGGATGACTTCCTTCGCCAGGCGGGAACATGAAATCATGGTGGTTTTCTCGGGGGTTGCTTTCAAGCTGGATTGCAAGAGATTAAACCTTGGAGCTCAAAAAATTTCTCAAGCTGTACTGTACGTTATTGATTTTTAGTTTTTTCCGGATATTTTTGCGGTGCGTCCGGACGGTGCTGGCCGAAATGTGAAGCTGCCTCGCGATCTCGTCGGTGGTGACCCCGTTTTTGATGAGCGAGGCTATCCTCAGCTCGGTAAAGGACAGGGTGGCGGCAATGCGTGAATCCATCGTGAAGCCCGACGTCAGGTCTTCTATCTGCATCACCAGCATGTCGAGTTCGGGACCGTATCTCGACAGGTTCTTATCACGCCTTAACTTGTCAACCATGGGCGTGATCAGGTTGCGAAGCTTTATCGCGATCTTCTTTTCCACCTCTTCCCGTTCGCGCTCGATATTTTGGGCGAAAATCGAAAGCGCCCTGTTCGTATCTCCCAACTGGGCGTTCAGATTTTCGAGTCGTTCCTTGTGCTGGAGCAGTTCGGTTTGGCTTTTCTGGAGATCGGCGATGAGCCTTCTCGATTCCCGCTCCTTTTCGAGGGTGTTTAAGGCACGGAACACGGTATGGTAGAGCAGATCGGCCTGGAACGGCTTTTCCAGCAGGTCGAAAGCGCCCAGCTTCAATGCCCGGATGGCCATCTCTTTGTCCGCAAAGCCGGTGATGATGATGATCTTGAGGTCACGATTCGTGGAGTTGATTTCGGGAAGCAGATCCAGACCGCAGACTTCGGATATGTAGACATCGAGCAGGAGAACGTCGCACTTATTCTCTCTTATCCTTGAAAAAAGCATGTCGGGTCTGGTAAAAGTATCTACCGAAAGTCCCCATGAACGAACCAGTTCCGCCAGGTTGAAACAAATCTCATCGTCGTCATCGACAATTATGATGTTGGCGTTTCTGAATGACTCCATCTCGTTCCTCTTTTAGCCCCGGTGAAAAGGAGTTAAAGAAAGAGTCGCCGTTCAAATCTGCACACAAACAGCACTTCCGACATTTTTGAGAATGTTGGGGATACTATTACCAAATCACGAAACTAATTGCAATATATTAGCTATTTATGCAAAATAGGAATCGGCTCGTTTTCGGCCGGAACACCGGGTGATCGAGAAATTTCTCTACAATCATGGAGTTGTCCGCCGCCCGGCGGGTGGACGCGGGCTCTCCCCGGATAGGATCTTAGTCTTTGAAAATGGCCAGAATACTTCTGATAGAAAACGACCGTGAATCCCAGTCGGCTGCAGCCGAGGCGCTCAATTCTCACCGAATTGAGTTCAGTCCGGCGATCCATGACGCCTACCGGCAGTTGGAAAAAGAGGCATTCGACGTGATCGTTGCAGACCTGGAATCCGACCAGGTCAACTGCATCCAGTCGCTCAAGGAACGAATGCCTTATACTCCTCTTATTGTCATGAGCAAAGAAGATAAATCCGAGCTGGTGGTCCAGGCAATCAAGGCCGGGGCGTTCGATTTCATCAGCAAACCCTATTCGCCCAACCGGGTCCAGATCGCCGTCTCCCAGGCGCTCGAACACCGGGCACTGCGCAACGAGATCGACTACCTCCGGCGCACTCAGGACATCACCTACGATTTCGGCAAGCTGGTCGCCGAGAGCCCGGCGATGAAAAACGTGATCTCCACGCTGCAAAAAATCGCCGACCTGGAAGCCACGGTGCTCATGACCGGCGAAACGGGGACCGGAAAAAGCATCCTCGCCGGGACGATTCACTTCAACAGCAACCGGCGCACCAAACCGTTCATCAAGATAAACTGCGCCAACATCCAGGAGACCCTCCTGGAAAGCGAGCTGTTCGGCCACGAGAGGGGTTCGTTTACCGGGGCCACCAAGACGCGGGTGGGGCGCATGGAGCAGGCCAACGGGGGAACGGTTTTCCTGGACGAGATCGGCGAGCTTCCGGCCCCGCTCCAGGCCAAGCTCCTGCGGGTGCTCGAAGAAAAATCCTTTGAACGGCTGGGCGGAAACCAGACCATAAGGTCCGACATCCGCATCATAGCCGCCACCCACCGCGACCTGGAAGCATCGGTGGAGGCCGGCACGTTCCGCGAAGATCTCTACTACCGGATCAACGTCCTGCGCGTCCACCTGCCGCCTTTGAGGGAAAGGCACGACTGCATCGAGCCGCTCGCCAACCTGCTGCTGGAACGGACCAGCCGCGAACTCAAGAAACACATCGAGGGTTTCTCCCCGGAAGTGATCGACCTTTTCAAAAACTACCAGTGGCCGGGGAATATCCGCGAACTTTCCAATGCCGTCGAGAGGGCGGTCCTGCTCGAAGAAACCAGGACCGTCCGCATGTCGAACGTGACCCTCTACGGCATGACCAGGAAAATTCCCTACTCCTCGCCCAGTTCGCCCACCCTGTCGCCTCCGCCCATAAAAGACCTGGAAGCGAGTGAGCGCGATCTCCTGATGGAAGCCCTGGAACAGAGCAACTGGGTCCAGAAGGAAGCCGCCAACCACCTGGGAGTCACCCCCCGCAAGCTCAACTACATGGTCAGAAAACACGGGATAACCCACAGCCGCTGGCGGAAGAACAAGTAATTCCGGCGCGCCCGCGTTTCCTTATCGCATCGCCCGGCGGCCGAAGGCCCGTGCGGCCGCGCCGCGCGTTTCATGCAAACGAGGTAAAAAAAAGCAGCAGGCTTTCCACCAGCCGGGCCATGAACCGGTAATCGAGCGTTTCCATGGTATCCGAAGGCAGGTGGTAATTGGGGTTACGAAAAAAAGAGGAATCGGTGATCATGACCGCCGGGTAGCCTTCGTTCCAGAACGAAGCATGGTCGCTACGCCTGACGGCAAACATGATCCAGCCGTTTAGCGGCACGGTCAGAGGCTGGATCGGCAGGTCCGGGTTCCCGGCGAAACTGTCGCACAGCTCCTTCACCAGCTTTTTGGAACGAAGGTTTCCGACAATCCCCATAAAATCGCCCCGCTCGGGATAATGGAGCCGCGAGAGCGGAAACGGGTACTTCTGGCAGCCGGGCCGGTCGCAGGTGTATCCCACCATTTCCAGGCAGATCATCCCGTCCAGCTTCTCCCCGCGCGCCTTCATCCCCCTGGCGTGCACACGGCTGCCCATGTGGCCGGTGCCGTAGGCCGGGTATTCTTCGAGCGCAAACGAGACGAACTTTACGGATATGGGAATATCCGTCTCCCGGCGCATTGCGTGCAGCCGCCTCGCCGTTTCCAGTTGCACCGCCACGGCGCTGGCGTTGTCGTCCGCTCCCACCGTCCCCAGCACGCAGTCGTAGTGGGCCCCCACCAGAAAATGTTTCGTCGCTTCGGCGGCCTTCGAACAGGCGACCACGTTGTCCGCGCTGAACCCGGGACACGGGAAGGTTTCCATTTCCACCTCCAGGCCTCCCAGGCGGTAGACGGAACCGATGTAGTCCGCGGCGGCCCGCAGCTTGTTCGGGGAGAACATGGACCGCTCGCCGATCTCGCCGGTAAGAACGCTCACGTGCTCCACCAGGCGCCGCACGGTGTCATCGAAGTCGGTCAAACCGGGCATCGCTCGCCTTTCGTCTCCAGTTCCGAACCCCAAGTCTTCCCGCGGCACGGGCCGACCGCCGCTCAAGGCGAAATCATTACAAAAATTTGAAAATAATATTAAGAAAAACTTTTTCCTGCCGATTGTTAGTTCTGAATTACA
>LUZZ01000342.1 GCA_001603845.1 Syntrophobacterales bacterium Delta_01
CGTTTCCATCTATCAATCAATTATCTAGTAAAGGGCCAAAGTCCAGGAAGAGGCGGCAAGAAATTGCCGCCTCTTTTTGTGCGTTTTCGCCTGTCCTGACGCCGATAAAGGGATGCCCGGGGCTTCTGTTCCGACCCGGAATGGCCTTTGGCCCAGATGTCACGGGGAGCAGGAGCTTCCGGGATTCGGTGCTCAAGCGGGAGCTTGGGCGCCAGCGGACGGCAAACGATTCACCATCAAGATACAGTGAGGGACAACAGCCTGAGGAGTGCGGGACAACGGGGGAAAGCCCCCCTGCCCGCTCCGAAAAAAAGGTGGCGGGCAGGGGGATGCAAACTTATTTTAGGGTTTTGTAAAGTCTATCCACCTCATTTCCGGCGCCGCCGGGCTCAGGCGCCGACTCTGTGGGTGACCTTGCGGGTCAGGGATGGAAAGGAATAACGGACCTGGAAATTTTTGATGTTGATCTCGTCGTTTCTCAGGATGGCCCGCTGGAATTCTCCCAGCTTGGCGCAGCCTTCGGCGCATTCCTCCTTGTTGCGGTCGATGTTTTCGCAGGTGCGGCAGGGGCTTTCGATGGTTTTGACGAAGGGGATCATGGTACGGTTCCTCCAGTGCAGCATAAGGTGCGTGAGCGGGGCAATCGATCCGGCGTCATGATAGATCATCTTTTCACAATCAGTCAAGCCAAATTGTGAAAATAGGCATGAAATAATACAGCCACTCTTTTTTGATAGGAATTTACGACCGGGATTAGGTATCATACCCTTGGCAGATCTTGGGTCCAGCAATTCTTTTCGGACGGTGGTTTCGGTTGGAATGTATTTGTGATTATTTACTATTTTTCACGATCTCCATGTCAATTGCTGTTGATTCTTAGAGGGCTTACTGGTATAGACGAAAGACGTGATCGGTTCCCAATTTCTGCCCTTCCGTTGCGGCCGGTTGGGCAAGATGGCAAGTTTCAGTTCCAAAAGCGATTCTCCTTTATCCTTTCCCCTTCGTGTTCATTTTTCTTTGTGTTTCCGCCTGAGAGAAATGGACAAGGGCTTCGATCTAAACGGCGGTTCGTGCTTTTTTTAACAGATTCCGCTGCAGCACCCGGCGGGATATCGAGTGGATTCTCGCGTTGAGGAGGGTACCTATGTTTGATGAGAAAGTTTTACAAAACATTCAAGCCGGAAGAGAAAAGTGGGAACAAGGACCTGTTGCCAAGACGCTCGCCAAGGCGCCGGAGGCCAAGCCCGTTTTTACCACCATCTCGGGGACCCCGGTTGACAGGCTCTATACTCCCCTGGACGTAAAGAACCTGGACTACGAAAAGGATCTGGGGTATCCGGGCATGTTTCCGTTCACCCGCGGCGTCCAGCCGACGATGTATCGCGGCCGCTTCTGGACGATGCGCCAATATGCCGGTTTTGGAAGCGCCAAGGAGACCAACGCCCGGTACCGCTACCTGCTCGACCAGGGGCAGACGGGTCTGAGCGTTGCCTTCCAGCTTCCCACGCAGGCCGGCTACGACAGCGATCATCCCCTTTCGATGGGCGAAGTCGGTAAGGTCGGCGTCGCAATCGACCATATCGACGATATGAAGACCCTTTTTAACGGCATTCCCCTCGGCAAAGTCACCACCTCGATGACCATGAACGCCCCGGCCGGCGTCCTGGTGGGCATGTACCTGGCAATCGCCCAGGAACAGGGCGTTCCCTGGGACAAGGTGGGCGGGACCGTCCAGAACGACGTGCTCAAGGAGATCATCTGCCGCGGCCAGTACATTTATCCGCCCAAGCACACCATGCGCCTTGCGGTGGATCTCATCGAGTTCTGCCAGAAGAACGTGCCGCGCTGGAACTCGATCAGCATCAGCGGCTACCACATCCGCGAATCGGGTTCCACGGCCGCCCAGGAAATGGCGTTCACCCTGGCGGACGGCATCGCCTACACGCAGGCGTGCGTCGAAAGGGGCATGGACGTCGATTCCTTCGCCGCGAGGCTCAGCTTCTTCTTCAACGCGTTCACCAACGTGCTGGAAGAAGTCGCCAAGTTCCGCGCCGGCCGCCGGTACTGGGCCAAAGTCATGAGGGACCGCTTCAAAGCCAAGGACCCGCGTTCGATGATGCTGCGCTACCACGTGCAGACGGGCGGTGTGACCCTCACCGCGCAGCAGCCGCTCAACAACATCGTGCGCGTTGCTCTTCAGACCTACGCCACGGCCCTCGGCGGAGGCCAGTCGCTGCACACCAACTCGTATGACGAAGCGCTCTGCCTGCCCACCCAGCAGGCGGTCACCGTGGCCCTTCGCACCCAGCAGATCGTTGCCGAGGAAAGCGGCGCCACCGATACCATCGACCCGCTTGCGGGCTGCTACTACGTCGAGGAAATGACCAACAAGATCGAGGCCGAGATCGACGACTACATCAAGAAGATCGACGCCATGGGCGGCACGCTCACCGCGATCGAGCAGGGCTACATCCAGAAGGAAATCCAAAACAGTTCGTACCGATTCCAGAAAGAGATCGAATCGGGCGAGCGCGTGTATGTCGGCATCAACAAATACACCATGGAAGAGCCGCCTCCGACCGGCCTTCTCAGGATCGACATGTCCGTCGGCGAAGAAAAAGCCAAGGAACTCAAGAAGTTCCGCGCTGAAAGAGACCAGGCGAAGTGGAAAGCGGCCCTCGACAAGCTGCGCGAAGTATCCAAGACCGACGAAAACGTCATGCCGTATGTCATCGAAGCGGTGAGGGCAAAGGCGACGGTCGGCGAGGTGTGCGACGTGTGGCGCGATGTTTACGGCCAATATCGCCCGAAAGAATTTGTATAATCTGGATTGGGCCTCAACTGGTTGAGCATCTGATATCGGAGGGAATTTCATGGCCAGAAAAATTAAAATGATCATGGCAAAGCCCGGTCTGGACGGACACGATCGCGGTGCCAAACTGCTGGCAAGGATATTTGCCGAAGAGGGGATGGAAGTGGTCTACACCGGACTTCGCCAGACCCCGGAAATGATCGTTGCCGCGGCGGAGCAGGAAGACGCCGACGTTGTCGGCCTGAGCAGCCTGTCGGGCGTTCACAACTACTTCTTCCCGCGCGTGGTGGAACTGATGAAGGAAAAAGGCCTCAGCGACGTGCTGATCGTCGGCGGCGGCATCATCCCGGAGGAAGACTACGACGGGTTGAAAAAGGCCGGGGTTGCGGCCATTTTCGGACCCGGAACGTCGACCGGTGACATCGTTTCCTTCATAAAATCCAACGTTCGCCAACGCTAGGAACCAACGCATCTCGACGGCGGATTTTCCGCCGCGACATGTTTCATCCGATGGAACCCACCCGCGTCAGCCCGCGGGTGGGTTCCATGTCTTGCAAAGAGAATCGAGAATCAACAAATGTCCGGCGACTACGCAGCTCAAATCCTGGAAGGTTCCAGGCGCGCCACGGCGCGGCTCATGTCCTGGCTCGAAGATGAAGACGAAAGAGCCCACGAGGTAATGGCCGAACTCTACCCGCACACCGGCAGGGCTTACGTTATTGGCATCACCGGAAGCCCCGGCGCGGGGAAGAGCACCCTTACCGACAAGCTCGCCCGGGAGATACGCAAGGCGGGGCTCACCATCGGCATAATCGCCGTCGATCCTTCCAGCCCTTTTACCGGCGGGGCGCTGCTGGGGGACCGGGTCCGGATGAGCGAGCTCACCAGCGACCCGGACATATACATTCGCAGCATGGCCACGCGCGGGTTTCTGGGGGGAATGGCAAGGGCCACCGGCGACGTGGTGAAGGTCCTGGACGCCTTCGGCAAGGACATCATCCTGATCGAAACCGTGGGAGTGGGCCAGGACGAGATCGATATCATCGGCATAGCGGACACCACCTGCCTGATCCTGGTGCCCGGCCTCGGGGACTCCATCCAGAGCATGAAGGCCGGGATC
>LUZZ01000033.1 GCA_001603845.1 Syntrophobacterales bacterium Delta_01
ATAAGCGCTAACTTAGCGTTGCAGTTTTTATTATTTTGTACTATTGTCGCCCTCCAAGGAGGGGTGGCGATGAACATAGACGACTTCAAAGACTGTGTTGAGGATTGGGATGTCCTGTCATCTTTTTTCCCCGGCGACTGGCAGGAAAAGGCCAAACAATTGGGAGCACTTCGGCGATGTCGAAAGTTTGCGGATCCCAAGGCGCTGATGCGTACACTGCTCATACACTTTGTCGACGGTTGCTCGCTCAGAGAAACGGCGGCTAGAGCTTCAGAGGGCAATCTGGCTTCCATTTCGGATGTTGCCTTGCTTAAGCGTTTAAAAGCCTGCGGAGAATGGCTTCGTTGGATGGCGGCCGAACTCATGACTACTTGGATAGCCAAACAGCCCTCTGTTATTTTTGGGAAACAATTGAACATACGGATCATTGACGCCACAGCCGTTCAGGAACCAGGAAGCACCGGGTCGACCTGGAGAGTGCACTATTCAATCGGGTTGCCTTCCTTGCAGTGTAATGAGGTTTATGTGACCAGCCCCAAGACCGGTGAATCGTTCAAAAACTTTTCTGCAAATCCTGGAGACCTCTTTGTGGCGGACAGAGGATATGCGCACCGGGCCGGGATTGAGCACGTAATAAAGGGTGGCGGAGACGTACTTGTTCGACTCAATTTGAACAACATCCCTCTGCTCAATGAAGACGGCACACGATTTGGCCTCTTAGAGCATTTACGGACGCTTACCGGAAATCAGCTCGGCGATTGGAATGTTTTTATCAACGGAGAAGATGGATTAATTCCCGGCCGGGTCTGTGCCGCCAAGAAAAGCAAGGCGGCCGCAGAGAAAGCGCAACGTAAAACCGTGGCTGAAAGCAAAAAGAAAGGCCACAAACCCCAACCGGAAACAATCGAATCGGCCGGATATGTTTTTGTATTTACCACCAATCGGGTCCTTGCAACCAGTGCGGTTTTAGAGCTGTACAGAGGTCGTTGGCAGATCGAACTGGTTTTTAAGCGTCTCAAGTCCATCATGGGGTTGGGTCATCTTAAAAAGACCGACTTTGAAGGGGCAAAGGCATGGATCCACGGCAAGTTGTTCGTAGCCTTTCTAATCGAGGCCCTTATTCGTGCCGGGGAAAATTTTTCCCCCTGGGGCTACCCGATTCGCAAGGATTCGAGGAAAGGCACGATGTCTGTGGAGAGAGGTCTCATTGATGCTTCGCCTGGTTAGCAGTGCGGTAAACCCGAACCTAAGGTTGGCGGAATGTCTTAAAAACTGGCGCCGAATTTCCACGAAATTGAGAGAGCCGCCGCGAAAACGCACATTGCAACCAGAGACTTGGAGGGTTTATTAAGTTAGCGCTTATGCCCCTAACCCCTCCCATCGCAGGGAGGGGGATTTTCGTCCTTTCCACTGGTGATGAACCTTAATTCCTTAATATCCTTTTGGGCAACAGCCCCGGAAACATTTCCCCCGCCCTTTTTCATTGGTTCAATCTTGGAAACAAAACAGCATTACATGCGATATCTCACTCCCACTCCCTGGTCCCGTCGAGGCAGTAGCGCAGGGCCTTGGCGATCTCTTCGATCTGTTCGGGGTCGGTCACCTTTTCCCGCTGTTCGGTGCATATGTAGAAGACGTCGGCCACCTGGTCGTTTTTGGTCGTGATTTTGGCCACCGATATCAGGGCGCGCAGTTCGTGCAGGGTCCGGGTGATGGTATACAGGAGCCCGATGCGGTCCACCGTGTAGACCTCCAGGATGGTGCGCGCGGCCGAGGATTCGTTGTCGATCACGATCCGGCTGGGAGTGGCGCGCAGGGCCTTCTTCTGGCCGTCCCGGCCGGCGCCGTGGGCGGCGATGCGGAAGTCGAGCGCCAGCTTCCCGTCGAGCAGGCGGACCATGTCGGCCTTCACATCCTCCCATTTGAGAGTATCGCCTTCCGGGAGCCGGCACTGGAAGATGACCAGCACGATCTGGTCGTTCAGGGTGAACACCTGCGCGCTGGTGATGTTCAGGTCATGAAGAGTGAGAATTCCCGCCGACTGCGACAGGAAACCCGGCCGGTTCCAGCTCATGATGGTGATCCCGGCGGTGTCTTCCGTGGTCGTGGCCTCGCACACGAAGGGCGCGCCCGAATCCTGAAGGCGCCGGAGCAGGCGCAGGTGCCGTTCGATCTGTTCGGAAGAAAGCGACATGACGTACCGGGGCGCAAGCTGGGAAAAATAGGCCTCCAGCTCCTCCGGGCTCATCAGGTCGGCGACGCGCTCCTGGACCCGGCTTTTCACCCTGGCGATCCTCTCGCCGATAAACTGCGGGCAGGGCTCGCCCCGTTCGAGAATATTGTCGATACTCTTGTAGAGAAGCATTACCGGCGTATCGCGCCATTTTTCCCGCCCCCCCGGCCCGGTGGACATCATGTCGGCGAAGGTGAGCAGGGCGAGCTGGTCGAGGTATTCCTTGTTGCCGACCGCGGCCGTGCAGGCCGTCACCATCTCCTGGTCGGCCAGGTCGCGCATCGAAGCGCTGTCGATGAGCAGCAGGTGCTGGGCGACCAGGAACTGGAGGTCGTCGGTTTCCCGCGGAGAAAGCCCCAGGCGCTTGGCCACCGCCGGGATCATCTCCCCGCCCTTGAGGGCGTGCTGGCCGCCGGAACTTTTCCCCAGGTCGTGGAGCAGCCCGGAGAGCAGCAGCAGGGCCGGGTCCCCCACCTCGCCCGCAATGCGGTTCAGTTCCGGTTCCGCATCGGCGACCTGCCCGGCGAGCAGTTTTTTGAGTTCACGGCAGGTCCGCAGGTGGTGCTCGTTCACCGGGTAGATATGGAAGGCGTCGTGCTGCACCAGCCCGTGCACCGATGCCAGTTCGGGGATGAGGGAGGTGAGCAGCCCGTAGTCGTAAAACCGCCTCAAAACGGGGATCTCCGGCCCGTCGGCCCTCAGGAGCTTGAACAGCTCGTCCTTGGCGGCCGGGTCTCCCGCCGCGGAATCCAGTACGTTTTTGTTGTGGGATATCCACTGCCGCGTGACGTTCGCCAGCCCCAGCCCCCCGGACGCCGCCAGGGCGAACAGGTGGATGAGGTGCCCGGCGGTGGCCGGGTAGCGCTCGGTCTGGATGTGGATTTTGCCGGCCCGCGCCACCACGCCCTCTTCCAGTTCCACGCCCGGGTCGTCCGACCTCGCCGAACGGGTTTCGGAAAGCTTTTCCCAGAACTCGCGAGACACTTCCGCCACGCCGTGAAAGAGCTGGTGGACGTGCTGCATGAAGATTTCCACGGGCAGGAAGCCCGACTTTTCGAGATAGCCCAGTTTCCGGGCCAGCACCTCCTGGTCTTCGGCCAGGAGCACCGAATCTTTCCGCCCCGTCCCGGCCCGCAGCAGCGTCAGGTAGCGGCAAAACGACTTTTCCGCCTGCTGGAGGTAATCGACCTCCTGGCGCGTGAGGTACCCCTGGAAAATGGCGTCTTCCAGGCTCCGGATATTGGACGCGATGCGGCACCCGGCGCGTATGGCGGCGATTTCGGCAATGCCCCCCGGATTATTTTGGATATCGGGCTCCAGCCAGTTGCCCGCATCTTCCAGAAGATTCTTGCGGGCCTCGGCCGCATCGTGCAGCCAGCGGAGCAGGGGTTCCCGGTCGGCCGCGATCCGGGCGTCGATGGCCGTTTCGAGCCGGTCGGCGAGGGCGCGGTTCCCGGAAATGTAGCGCAGGTCCATGAGGTCCAGGAAAAGAGGGGTGTCCGCCGCAGCGAGGCGGGTGATGTGGTCCACCGATCCTTGGAGCCCCTGCACGCTCCAGCCCGCTTCCTCCAGCGGCCCCGCGATCTCCTCTATCCAGGCATCCGCCGTCGAGGGCTCTTCGGCGCTGATGCACAAAATCGATACCGGCTGGAGCGGGCTCGATATCCCCCGGCCGAAAGGGCCGAAGGCCACGATGGAGCCCCCGTTGCGGAAGGCTTCCGTGTTGGGGGCGAACCGGTTGGCGAGGCGATTGTAAAGCGAAATCAAAGCGATCTCCAGCAGGCTGGTATGGCGGTCCAGGGCCTGCTCGGTGCATTCCTCCAGGATGATTTCGCGCTGCTTTCTAAGGGATTCCGACATGTTCTGGATCATTTTTCCAATCTCCGCAATCCGGCGGGCCAGGCCGGAAAATCAAACCATGGCAAACGGCCATCCTCAAGGGAGGCGCATCGGCGATAAAACAGTTGGCAATCTTACCATTTAATTCAGGCAAGGGCGGGAGAAAAGGGGCGGCCGGCGTTTTTACGGCCAACTCAACTCATTTGTCACGGAGACACGGAGACGGCGTGGGAGCGGTGAGAGCGGGGGCGGGTTCGTTCCGGGCGTAGTGTGGGAAGGCAAGGGAGTTTTTTCTGAGGTGACCCGGGAAAAAAGAGACCACGCATAAGCCTTAACAGGGCGCAGTACTCTCAATAAGCTGTGTAGCACGCGAAAGGATTTCAGCAGAAGCGGCAAAGGCCCACAAGCTTCGCGGGTGGCCCGGATGAAAGCACCGATCAAAACCGGCAAGAGTTGTGTGCGTCAAGTTCTGCAAATTCGATCAGGCATAGCGGTTTTTTTTGAACCTTCACCAAACAACCAACCGAGCGGAGGGCCGCCGGTTAAGGGTTACCCCCCATGTTGCCCAAAAACAGGACTCGGCCATTGGTGGGAGAACCACCCGTCATGAGGGCTACAAGGTAAGCCAGCGCAAACGCAAGCGAATAGAAGAGGTTTTCGGCTGGATCAAGACAGTAGCCGTTCTTCGAAAACTTCGCCACCGAGGCGCGCTCAAGGTGGAGTGGATTTTCACATTTGCAACAGCAGCCTACAACCCTGGTGCGAATGAGGAATTTAGCCGCGGCATAGCCCGGAAAAAGAAAATATGCACACCACGGGAGCAAAATCAGCGAAGAAAGCCCTCTGGAGCCGCAAAAATATAAGAACATTTCTCCGATCTGGTCATCACACGTTGTCAGAGAGCAATTTTTAAAAAATTTTCCGAAAACAGAGGGGGACGAAACATACCCCTATTTCAACAACCTGCTAAATGATCGGCCGCCGCGTTCGCCGCCTTCAGGCGCGCCTTCAGCCTGGGGAACAGGTCCAGGTTGGTGTGCGGCAGAAAGAGGGCCGCCACGTAGTTGTTCATGTAGGAAGGAGTTTCCGAAAGCTCGAAATTGGTGATTTTTTTCAGGACCTCCACCACGTCTTTCCGGATGCGGTTGGTGAGCGAACTCATCCGGGCCCCCAGCAGCGACCCGTTTCCGATGTAGGTGACCTTGTCCGGATCTATTTCCGGAAGAAGCCCGATGGTCATGGCCTTTTCGATATCCACGTGGCTCCCGAACCCGCCCGCCAGGATGATGCGGTCCAGGTCCGTGATGCTCAGGCCCACCTCGTCCAGCAGCGTCTGGCACCCGCTGTAGATGGCCCCCTTCGCCCGGATGAGGTTGTCGATATCCGCTTCCGTGATCACGATGTCCCGTTCGCCCTGCGTCACTTCCTTCCGGGCCAGGACGTATTCGCATTCGCCGTCGCGTTCGCGGATGCGGTCCGATTTGAGGTCCCGGTTGAACTTGCCCAGGTTGTCGATGATCCCCTCTTCGAACATGCAGGCCACGATGTTGATCAGGCCCGAGCCGCAGATGCCCCGCGGCCTGACGTTTCCGATGGTGATGTTCATGGGCTCCAGGGTCTTGGGATGGACTGAAAAGTCTTCGATCGCGCCTTCGGCGGCCCGCATGCCCGAGGTGATGCCTCCGCCTTCGAAGGCGGGCCCCGCCGAACAGGCCGCGCAGGCCAGCCAGTCCCGGTTGCCGATGACGATTTCCGCATTGGTGCCGATGTCGATATACAGCGAAAGCTGGTCCGAACGGTAAATGCCCGATCCCATGACGCCCGCCACGATATCGCCGCCCACGAAGCTCGACACGCTGGGGTAGAGCAGTGCGTTGGCATGGGGCGCCAGGTGCAGGTCGAGGTCGATGGCCCGGATGGGCGGGTACAGGGTGGTCACCGGGACGTAGGGCGCCCGCCGGATGTATCGCGGATTGGCTTTTATCAGTATCTGGCTCATCGTGGTGTTGCCCGCCAGGGTGATGGTCGAGATCTCGTCCCTTCCGATGTGCGATTTTTTGATCAGGGTGCGTATGATGCCGTTGATCGTCCGCGCCAGGGCCTTGTGCAGCTTGTCCAGCCCGCCCGGCTTTTCCGCGAACATGATCCGGGAGATGACGTCTTCGCCGTAGCTGATCTGGGCGTTGAAGTCGCCGTACTCGGCCAGGATCTCCCCGGTGTTGAGGTTGATGAGCTGCCCGTAGACGGTGGTGGTCCCGATATCCACGGCCAGGGCGAAGTTCCGGTCGGTGGTGTCGCCGGGTTCGACGTTGATGATGTGGGACTTTCTGCCCTTGAACACGGGCCTGGCAAGGGTGACGGTGACCTTGAAATCCCCCGCCCGGAGCGCGTCCGGCAGCCGGCGGAGCACCGCCAGCCAGAACACCAGTCGGTGCTCGCCGTACCGGAGCTTCAGAAAACCGATCACGCGGGAGGAATCGGCCAGGTTGTCCATGACGGAAGGCTGGGGAAGCTCGATATACTTCTTTTCCACCGGCGGGATGAACAGGCCCTTGCTCTTGAGTTCATCGAAGTCCATCTGCTGGACGGGGGCGGCCTTTCGCGGAACGGTGTACCGGTCGAGCACGCCGGCGTCGATTTCCGAATCCGGGGGAATGCGGACCAGCAGGTCGCTTTTCACCAGGGAACGGCACGCCAGCCGGTAGCCCCTGTCGAAATCCTCCCTGTCGAGAAGCGGGGAGGTGCCGCCCTCCACCCTGCCGCTCTCGATGAGCACCCGGCACTTGCCGCACAGCCCTTCCCCGCCGCAGGAGGCGTTGACGTGAACGCCCGCTTCCATTGCGGCGCGGATCAGATTTTCTCCATCCGGAACGACTATTTCCTCGTCGTGGGGTAGAAACTTTACCTTATGCGTCTTCATCGCGCTGCCTGTCTCCGCTTGAGGGGGGGATGCGAGGCAAAATCTTGAGCCCCGAAAATTTCAATCCATGGCAAAATGTCCGATCAGCAGCAGGAATACAAAGACAAGGAGCATCACGGGCCTGGTGTGCATTGTGTAAACATTGCGAAGGAGGGATTTCGGACAGAGTCTGTATTTCAGGACAATACCCAGCCCCACGGCCACCCCCATCGTCACGAGCCCCCACTCCGGCAGGGCCGTGTCCCTGCACCTGGAAAGCGTCCAGTGAAGGAGGGCGATCGCCAGGATTACCGGATTCAGAAAATAATGGAATACCATCAGGTGTTTTTTCTGGAAGCCGTTGAATTTACCGACGGAGTTTTTGACCCCCTCGCTCAATGGAGCGTACCGCCTGACGGCCTTTGACAACAGGCTTATGCCAACGGCAAGGTTGGCCAGGGCAAGCCCCCACGCGGCGATCTGCCCGGTGGTTTCGTTGCCTTTATCGCGGCCGCGGGTCCTGAGTCCCCCGAACGTCCTGTCCGCCTTCCCTTCAAAATACTTTCCGAAATGCTTCCCGGCCCCGTGATCGCCTGCCGGGGCAAGCGAAACGGAAACCGCAAGTGCCGCAAACAGAAGACAGCACGCCAATAGAGCGACTATTTTCCACTTTCTCTTCATGTCCCGTTCTCCGGCGAAACAACCGCCTCTCAGCCATAGATCGACATGCTCCTGGTGCTGGAGCTGAACACGTCCCGGGCGACCATCACGTTGATCAGGGCCGGTTTTCCCGACGCCCTGGCGCGGTCCAGGGCGGGGCGGATCCCGGAGGGTTCGGTCACATGTTCGCCGTAGCCGCCCATAGCTTCCGCGATCCGGTCGTATCGCAGCGGGTTTAGCTCGTTCGCCACCCGCCCCCGCTCCGGCCCGTATTTGAGCAACTGGACGAACCGCACCTGGTTCCACGCCGCGTTGTTGGCAACGACGGCCACCACCGGCAAATCGAACCGCACCAGGGTATCGAAATCGAAGCCCGTACACCCGAAAGCCCCGTCGCCGAAAAGGGCCACCACGTCGGTTTGCGGAAAGGCGGTCTTGGCCGCGATGGCGAAGGGGGTCCCCACGCCCAGCGTTCCCAGGGGACCGGGGTCCAGCCACCGGCCGGGCTTTCGTGTTCGGATGGCGTTTGCGGACATGGTCACCACATCGCCCCCGTCGGCGATGAAAATGGTGTCGTCGGTGATGAAATCGTTGATCTCCCGCGCCAGCCTCATGGGGTGAATGGGCGCGTCGTCGCTGTCCAGAAACGGCCGGTCGGCGGCCAGGGCCTTTTCCTCGGCCTCGGCGAGTTCCCGGCGCCAGCCGGCCACGGCTCCGCCGGGGCGCACCGCCGCCGTGAGATCTTCCAGGACCGCGCCGGCGTCTCCGCAGACGGCAACGTCCACGTCCCTGTTGTGGCACAGTTCGGCGTAGTCCAGGTCCACCTGGATGACTTTCGCCCCGGAGGCGATCCGGCTGCCGTAGCCCAGCCGGAAGTCGAAGGGCGTTCCCACGATCAGGACCACGTCGGCCCCGGAGAGCGCCTGGCGCCGGGACCGGCTGAAAACGCACCCCGAATCCGGCGGGAGGCATCCGCGGGCGGCCCCGTTAAGATAGGTTGGAATGCCCGTTTTGGCCACGAAGTCTTCGAGCATTTTCGCGGCGCGGCAGTGCCACACCTGGGTGCCGGCAAGGATTGCCGGCCGCTTTGCTTTTTCGAGCAGCGAGGCCGCCTTTTCGATGGTTTGGGCGTCGCCGCGGGTCCTGCCCCGTGCCCGGTAGTCCACCGGGAAAAACACTTCCGATTCTTCCACGGAAGCGCCCAGCACGTCTTCGGGAATTTCCAGGAAAGAGGGGCCGGGGCGGCCGTTGTAGGCCTCCCGCAGGGCCGTCGTCATGTATTCCGGGATACGCCGGGTCTCCAAAACCGTGGCCGAAAACTTGGTGATCGGCCGCATGATGTCCACGTGGTTGATTTCCTGGAGGCCGCCCTTCATAAGGCTCTTGAGCGGCGCCTGGCCGCCGATCAGGAGCATCGGGACCTGGGCGCGGAACGCGTTGGCCACCCCCGTTACCGCGTCGGTAACGCCCGGCCCGGCGGTCACCGCCGCCACGCCCGGCTTGCCGGTGAGCCGCGTCCACGCATCCGCCGCGTGCGCCGCCGCCTGTTCATGCCGGACATCGGCCACCCGGATGCCCTCATCGACGCAGCCCGCGTATATGTCCATGATGTGCCCGCCGCTCAGGGTGAACAGCGCCTCCACGCCTTCCCGTTTCATGACTCTGGCGACCATCCGGCCGCCGGTGATCCCGGCCATAGAACGCTCCTGGTGGAAGTTTGATTGAGAAAGGGGTTTCTATACCCGTGTTGTCGATGTTATAGTCCCCCGCATTCGCGGCAGGTTGGTCCGGGGCGCGGGATTCTCTCCCGGCATCCGGAAGCTGAGACATTTTTGCAGAAAGAGGACCGGATGAAGATCATACATTATTCCAACGTGGAAGCAAAAGCTTTCCCCGGAGGCCATGCGCATGGGGCCGTCGGCCGTGTCCTGATAGGCCAAAATGACGGAGCGAAGAATTTTTGCATGCGGATTTTTGAAATCGAACCCGGCGGATACACGGCCCAGCACGCGCATCCGTGGGAACACGAGGTGTTTGTCCACCAGGGGAAAGGGGCGTTCTTCGACGGGAACGAGTGGCACACCGCGGAAAGCGGCACCGCCGTGTTCATCCCCGGCGACACCGAACACCAGATAAAAAATATCGGCGACCAGACGATGTTGATGCTGTGCCTCATCCCGTCTGGAGCACCGGAACTTTAAGCGGCACGTCCGGCCGGCACCGGATGCTCGATGCCGGATGTTCGCCGGTTCCCAGGCCAAAGATCATAGCCGTACGCGGGCTCCCAAGCTCCTTGCTTGGGAGCCGTTTTTTTGAAGCTCCCGCTTCGTATGGGGTCCGAGATGGAAGCTGGAGCTTCCGAGCGAGGGGTTCCCAGGCATGAACCTGGGGACCAGCGGAACGCAGGACTCCACCAACAAACGCAAAACCACCCGGTCCGTCATTCCCGCAGCGCTTGTGGGAGGGAATCCGGCGTCTTTCGTTGCCGACCGCCTCTTCTCCTTCGGACCCGGCCAGCAGGCTCCCGAACCGCATTCCAGCATTTTCCGCGTCAAGCTTCCACTCTGGCCGTACGCTTTTCCATATCGCTGTGGGAGACACTCACCGGGACCCCTTCGAACGGCGTTCTTCTCTTGCTCTTGAGGGTCTTCGGGTCCCTGAGCTGCTTCAACACTTCAATGCTGTCCTTCAACCCTTTGTAAAGTCTGGCCATTTCGATTGCCATCCCGGCCATGGACGCCATGGCCTGGACAAAATTCACATCGTCCAGGGTGAATTCCCATGGTTCGGCGGTGTAGACCCGCAGGGCCCCGATGGACTGCCCGCCCGCCACTACGGGTACGGAAAGAATCGAAGAAATTCCTTCCTTTTGTGCCGCTTCATGGTACTGGATCCTGGGGTCGTCGGTAACATCGTGGATCGCCACCGGCCCGTCGAGAGACTGGGCGATGGAAAGCACCGTGCTCACCGGGCCCTTGCCGATGTAGTTTTCGCTCAAGCCATACGACGCAGCCGGTTCGAGCTCTTCAGACTGGCGGTTGACCAGGAACAATGCACATCCTTTGACGTCCAGGGCCGATTTCATACTCTCCACGGTTATCAGCAGCACTTCTTCGGGATCCCTGGAATGCGAAATGGCGCCGGCGATTTTCAGTAAAGTGTCATAGTTTAGAAGCTGTCTTTTCATCGCTTTTCCTCCTTTGCCAGATTCGATCACATCAAAAAGGGAGCTTTTGTCCCTCCCGTTTCGGCCGAAAACGCTCCGGCCGACTTCGGCGACTCCCATCCGACCTGCCAATTCGGGAAAATGCTCCGCGTGCGACGATACCTCAGCTATCGGAGAGATCGGGACTCATCCTGGAAATCCCTCCGTTCCCTCCGGGATGCCCCTGCGATGGGGAACTCCCGGACTCTCCCCGCCCCGTCAACCGGCCTGCAGGATTGCCAGCAGGTTCTTGCGCCTCTGGGCATTCTCTTCGCTGAACAAAGGCTTGCATTCTTCGAGCTTCCGCTGGCCCTTCAGCAGTTTTGCGGCAAAAGCCATGCAGGTCGGCTCCCCGCACTCCTTGCAGTTCGTTCTGGGCAATTCCTTTAAAACTCCCATACTGTCAAGCTTCATGGCTTTTCCTCCTGTGTGAAGGTTCGACGCTTACGATCCTGCACCGAGTTTCCACGGGGCCCTACGACGGGAGATACCGGTTCCCGCCATCGCAGAGCACGCCTGCTTGCGGCAAGCCGCCTCTCGATGCACCTCTGACATCCGAAGATTCGAAAGGGGGATAAGCGCTTGGACTGTGAGTCGAAAGCTTTGATTCGAAGATTAGGAATCGGGGAAAAGGGGGCACTGCACGCTCGGGAGTTCCTCTTCCGGGTGCAGAACAAACCCTGCTTGGATGAAATTTGCGATCCGCTTGACTTTTGAGATCCTGCCAAGTTCTTTTGGATTCGGGATTAACTATAACAATCGCATGAAGGTTGAGCAATACGTATGCCACCCGGCCCGGCAGGAAGAATTTGTGCGGGAGAAGCAGGCGGGATAATTGAAAAACCGGCATCGGCGATAGGCCCCCTGCCTTTTCCGCAACCTCGGGTAGAAACATTTCGCACCCGCGATGAGGCCGTTTAGGGGCATTTTGTTCCCGTATTTTCCCCTCCCCCGGCGAAATCCGCCCGCTTGGGCGCATGCAGCCGGACCGCCGGCGTGTGGCATGTAATTTGCCCGCATAAGGCTCAAGCTTCCACGTCCTTTCCCTTCACTCTGCCGAGGAGTCCGAGATGGGACAATGCGAAATCAAGAACAGCCAACAAAAAAAGAAGACCGACCAGGACTTGTTCCTGCAAAACCAACTGCGGCGCATAAAACACAAGCTGCTCATCATGAGCGGGAAGGGGGGAGTCGGGAAAAGCAGCGTGGCCGCCGCCCTTGCCATCGGTCTTTCAAAGCTGGACAACAAGGTGGGGTTGATGGACATCGATCTCCATGGTCCCAGCATTCCGCACATATTCGGGATATCGGGTCCGTTCGAAGTCGATCTGGAAAGAAGAATCTACCCCCACACGTACAACCCCAACCTCCATGTGGTCTCCATAGAATGCCTTCTCGATGACCGGGACTCGGCGGTCATCTGGCGGGGGCCCATAAAACACGGCGTCATCAAGCAGTTTATCTCCGATGTGGAGTGGGGAGACCTGGACTACCTGGTCATCGATTCTCCGCCGGGGACTGGCGACGAACCTCTCAGCATTGCTCAAACCATTCCGGACGCGAGGGCGATCATCGTAACCACTCCCCAGGAACTGGCCCTGGCCGACGTGCGCAAATCGATCAACTTCTGCCGGAACGTACGCATGATAATCCTGGGACTGGTGGAAAACATGGCCGGCTATGTCTGTCCTTACTGCCGAGGCAGTCTCCCCTTGTTCGGCAGGGGCGGAGGCGCTCATACCGCTGCCCGCATGAACATCCCGATGCTGGGCAGCCTTCCTTTCGATCCGCTGGTGGTGAACGCGGGCGATGAAGGCTGGCGCGTGCTTGAAAAAGCAGGCGAAAGCGCCTTCTCCGCCGCCCTGGCCGGTATTGTTTCCAAGGTGGTCGCCTCCTGCGAAGCGCCCGGCCCCGACCCGGTTGTTACGAAGGCGGCCGGGCAGCCCGCAACCGCCGGCCCCCCGTTGGGAAACCGCTTCAGGGCGGCCATTCCACTCGCACGGGGCATCCTGGCGGACCGGTTCGGACACTGCGAACAATTTGCCCTGTTGGAAGTCTGCGATAAAAACATCGAGCGAAAAGAACTGGTTACTCCTCCGCCTCATGACCCCGGGGTCCTTCCGCGGTGGATCGGCGACAAGCAGGTGGACCTCGTCATTGCGGACGAAATAGGGGAAAAGGCCCGGAAGCTGTTCGAGAAAATGAATATCCGGGTGGTCACCGGTGCGCCGAATCTTTCACCCGAGGAACTGCTGGAACACTATTTTGCCGGAAAACTGGAATCCGGTGTGAGCGCCTGCGAGCATTAAGGAGGACAGAAAATATGCCCGGATCGACCAACATCGATTGCCGCCAATCCGATGGCAGCAGGCAGATCGAAGAGCAGTACCATTCCCGCCGGATGGAAATCATGAACAGAATGGGAGGAGTCTGCCACGCGGGTATTAAGGACTTTCACGGGAAGACCATGGAGATCTATCTTGGCACCAATGAGGGGCTCATCGTTGGTGCAAGCTTTCTGACCAACGAATGCAATTTCAGCATCCTGTCCGCTTATACCGCTTCGAAGCTGGCTATCGGCGCCACGGCCGACGAAGCCCTCAAGATCGATACCGACACCATCCGGGAGTCCCTGGGGCAAATCCCGGACCAGGCGGCTTATTCCAGCCGGCTTGCCGCCGAAGCCCTGCATGCGGCCATCCACAACTGGCTCGACTCCGAAAAGGAACCATCCGTGCTCCGGGAGGACAAAAAGGAGAGGCGGTCGTAGGGTGCAGAAGCGAAGCGCTGCCCACCGACCTCGGTGGGCAGAAAGTGTCCATCCTACATTGAAGCTACAGTTTGTTTATTTTTGAACGCAGTATGGTATGAAAGGCAGTAAGCGAAAGGGCGGTACCTGCCCTTTTCGAAGCGGTATCGAAACGATACCTCAAAAGCGTGGGGGCGCTCCGCCTCCGGCCCGTCCCTCCACGCCCCTTCGCGGCTCAACCGGCGCTGCGGCGGTGCCCCGCCCAGGGCTTTCGGGCGCTAAAATTCCAGGAAGAATGCATCCTCCCAGTCGATCTTGAGCCGTTTCATCATCAGCACGATGTCCCGGACCTTGCCCTGGCGGGTCATGAAGTAGTCCTCCAGGGTACACTTGACTTCGAACCCGAGCTGCCGGAACGCTTTGATTGCGGACTGGTTTTCGGCGGGGACCTCCGCCTCCAGGTAGTAGAGCTTCAGGTCGTTGCCGATCCGGATCAGTTCCTTGACCATGAGCGAGCCCAGCCCCACCTTGCGGCAGTCCTTTCCCACCACCAGCCGCACTTCGGCCACGTGGCGCTGAACGCCGTACATGAAGTGCAGGGTGGCCACCCCCAACACCCGGTCGCCGAACTTGTTGAAAGCCAGCAGGGGGAAAACGTGCCGGTAGTCCAGGTTTCGGAGCCAGCCCGAAATGACCGAAGGGTCCCGGACGTCGTGCCTCAGGTATTCGGTCTCCCATTCGGGCACCTGGGTCGTGTAGAATTCCCGGAACACCTGTTCGTCGGTTTCTTCCAGAGGCCTGAAAAGCGCCGTATCGCCGTTTATCAGCGTTCGCTTCACGGGGTATTGCTGCTGCTGTTCGAGCGCGGTGGCTATCGATTCCGGATCATACGCCATGGTTCTTTCTCTCCCCGGCCGGGCACCCATTTCAAAATCGGGGCCGGACCATACATCAACGCGTGCAAAAACCCGGTTGCCGGGCCGGACGGGCGGAAGTGGTCGAAGAGGCTTATGCTGTTGCCGGAATTTCCGGGGCTTGCCGGCCGCGGGCGGCCCCGGGCCGGAAGAAGGACCGGGCAAGTACAACGAGAATGAATTCGGTATCGCGTTTAATTCTACGCAGAAAGCACGAAACGTCAATTGGGAAACCGGACGCCGCCCCCATCTTTGTCGGCCCCACAGGCGGAATTCGATAACGATTCAATTGACCGGACGGACGCGAGGTGTTTTAATAGAGCCGTTTTTTACGCTACACCGCCCGCATTCCCCGCAGACGTGACTCTCCGGCTTCAGACATCGCCGCATCTCCATGCGCAATGGGAATCTCTCGCCTCGCTTCCGGCTCTCCGGCGCTATTCCGTCGTAACACCCCGCCGGGTGTTTATTCCTTTAGCGGACCGAAGGAACGGACGTCATGCAGTTTCTGGACAAGCTCAATTTCCAGACCAAAATCATCCTGATCACCTTCGGGATGATACTTCTGGCCGTCGTTTCGGGGGCCGTGGCCATCGACAAGGTCATCGTACCCGCCATGGAGCAGGAGGTCCACCGGGAGGCGCGGAGGGTGGCGGGAAGCGTCTTCGAACTGGTTCGGGACCTGCCGGACCAAAACAGGGAGGCCGAAACGCGCAAACTGCTCCAGCTCATCTTCCGGGTCCGGGCCAGGTTGAGGTACGTCGAGCTGGACTACCGCGACGGCAGGCCGCCCCTGTGGATGGGGGCCGAAAAGTACCGGGCGGACACCGCGGCCCGGTTCGTGAACCGGACCGGGGAGGAAAGCCTCGCCCTGAAAAAATTCGGTGAGGACGACCCGATATACGAAGCGGTCCTCAAGGCGAGCGGGGCCTCGCCTGCGGGCATCGCGGCGGTGCGGGCGGGGGTGAGCGCCGCGTCCATTCACCGGCTTGCCGACTATCTGTTTCGGCTCCTGTTTACGGTAACCCTGGGGATCCTGGTGGTGGGCTTTTTTCTGATTCGCCTGTTCACCCGGATGATCACCCGCCCGGTCGAACGGCTCCTGGAGATGATGGATTCCATCGCCAAGGGGAAAATGGATTTTCCGGGCGAGGAGGAGCCCGTCGAAGAAGGGATGAGCCACGCCGACCTGATCGAAGTGTACGGCAAATCGGGCCGCGACGAGCTGTCGCGGCTCGTCCTGGCCTTCCGCTACATGGCCGCCACCATCAGGCATTTCCAGGAAGAGCTGAAGGAGCGCTACGAATTCGAGGAACGGCTGCTGGCCGCCTGCCCCGATCCGATCATCGCAAACGACAGGACCGGCAGGATCATCCTGTTCAACAAGGGGGCCGAACGGCTGCTGGGCTATTCTCCCGAGGACATCAAGGCGGGCCTCGACGTGCGGGACATCTACCCGCACAAGGACCAGCCCCGGAAGATCAAGAAGGCGCTGCTGAGCGAACACGCCGGCGAACCCGGCGTCCTCCAGGACTACGCCACCAAGGTGGTGGGCAAGTGCGGGGAGCCGGTGCCGGTGCGCCTTTCCGCCGCCATGATCTACGAGGGGACCGAAAAATCGGCCGTGGTGGGCTACTTTCACGACCTGACCGAACTGAACGCCCACGTGGATGCCATCGTCGAAACCAACAAGTGCCTGAACGAGGCCAACAACCAGCTTGCGCGGATGAACCGCCGGTACATGGAAATGCTGAGCTTCGTCACCCACGAGATGAAGTCCCCCATTTCCAACGCGTTCATGAACGCCAACGCCCTGCGGCAGGAAATCTTCGGCCCCCTTACCGCCGAACAATCCGTGCGGGTGGAGGCGATATGTAAGAATCTCGACCTTTCAATGGAGATGATCCGGCACTATCTTGATCTTTCAAGGATCGAAAAGGATGAACTGCCCGTTCAACTCCAGCCTACGGCGATTCTGCCCGACGTGATCGAGCCGGTGCTCAAGGGCCTCGCCCCGGTGATCGCCGAACGGAGCGTCACCGTCGAGCGGCAAGTCCCGGCCAACTTCACGTGGACCCTCGACCCCGAACTTTTCCGGGGAGTGTTTACCAACCTGCTGAGCAACGCTCTGAGCTACGGCGAAAAAAACGGAACCATCCGCATTTCCGTGTCGGATACCGGCAACTGGTGCCGGATGGAAGTGTGGAACTCCGGGGCCGGAATACGCGAACAGGACCGGCCGAAGCTTTTTAAGAAATTTCAGCGTCTTCAACCGCGGGAAAAGTCTTCGACCCGGAGCACGGGGCTCGGGCTTTTCATCACCAAGACGGTGGTCGAGCGCCACCAGGGGAAGATCCGCGTGGAAAGCGAAGAGGGCCGGTGGGTCAGCTTCATCATCGAGCTGCCGTCCGGTCTGTGTGAGAGAAAGGCCCAATAGCCGGCCGCCCCTTCCCGCCCTTCGGCGCCGCGATGCACCGCTCGGCGCGGGGGAGCCCCGGCCGGTTACCCGACCATCCCAAGGAGGTAAGGACATGGCGTTGGATAAGATCCTCATTATCGACGACGACCCCGGGTTCCTGGAAATAACCGCCGCCATCCTCAGGCGGTTCGGCTACGAAGTGATGACCGCCAACGGCACCGAGGAAGCGGTGAAGTTCATCGAGTCCGGAAGTCCGGATCTGCTGATCCTGGACATCATGATGGCCACGGTGGACGAAGGGCTCCAGTTCGCCTCGCAGCTCCGGCAGCACAAGGAATCGCAGCGGCTGCCCATTATCATCGTGTCCGCGGCGCCCGGAACGGAAAAAGGCTACGCCCGTTCCGTGGAAGACGACATGGACTGGATTTCCGCCGACCTTTTCATGGAAAAACCGGTCGATCCGCAGGCACTGAGGCACAATATCGAACTGCTCCTCAAGAACAAGGTCTGCTGACAACAACCATAAGGTTTGCTGACGGGCCCGGGTCGGAACTGAAAAGTTTTTCTCTTTCCCCTGTCGCGCGCAAACTCACTGTTCACCAGTTTTCGGATTCTTTGCCGTTTCACTCTCATCTTCCGCCTTGATACCGCCAACCGCCGCCATCCCGGTTTGTGAAGGGTTTTCCACGGACCCGGCAAGACGCGCGAAAAATTATCATTCGGAAACGAGCATTTCTGGAGGTATCAATGAGTAAACTGGTCAGGATTCGTTTGAACGGCAAAAAGGTGAAGGCCCCCGCGGGCAGCACCATTCTGGAAGTGGCGAGGCGGGAGGGCCTGGACATCCCGACGCTGTGCCATTCGCCGCTGCTGCGTCCCCTGGAGAACTGCCGGCTTTGCGTGGTCAAGGTGGAAGGGGAAAAGAAGTTCAAGGCGGCGTGCAGCACCGCCGTTGCCGAAGACATGGACATCACCACGCACAGCGACGAGCTGTTCCAGACGCGAAAGCTGCTGCTGGAGCTGCTCCTGGACACCCACTACGGGGACTGCCTTGCGCCGTGCTCGGTCGCCTGCCCGGCAAACGTGGACATCCAGGGCTACCTGGCGCTCATCCGGCACGGAGAGTTCCGGGAAGCGGTGCGGCTGGTGAAGGAAAAAATCCCCATGCCGGCGTCCATCGGCCGCGTGTGCCCGCAATTTTGCGCGGAAGCGTGCCGCCGGCACCTGGTGGACGAGCCGATCCAGATAAACCCGTGCAAACGGTTCCTGTCCGATTTCGAAAGAAACTCCGGGGAAAGGATACTCCCGCAGCCCCTTCCCGAAACCGGGTTCCGGGTGGCGGTGAT
>LUZZ01000343.1 GCA_001603845.1 Syntrophobacterales bacterium Delta_01
GCGCCCGCACCGTGAAGTGCGTCACCGGCTACAACCTGGGAGGGCTCCTGGTGGGGTCGGAAGGGACCCTGGGGGTCTTCAACCGGATCATCCTGAAGCTCATCCCCATGCCGGGCGCCAAGAAGGCGATGATGGCCGTGTTCGACGACATCCCCAGGGCATCGGAGACCGTTTCGGCGATCATCGCCAACCGCATCGTGCCGGTTACCCTGGAATTCATGGACAATTTCACCATCCGGGCCGTCGAGGATTTCAGCCACGCCAACCTGCCGGTGGACGCCGCGGCGCTCCTGCTGATCGAGGTGGACGGGCATCCGGCCCAGGTGGAAGAGGACGCGGGGAAGGTGGAAGCGCTCTGCCGCAGCATGGGGGCGCTCCAGGTCAAAGTGGCCGAAAACGCGCAGGAACGGGACAAGGTGTGGGAGGCCCGGCGCGCCGCCCTCTCGGCGCTGTCCCGCATCCGGCCCACCACCGTGCTGGAAGACGCCACGGTGCCGCGGAGCAAGATTCCCGCCATGATCCAGGCCGTGGAGGACATATCCAAAAAGTTCGACCTGCGGATCGGCACCTTCGGCCACGCGGGCGACGGAAACCTCCACCCCACCATCCTCACCGACCGGCGAAACAAGGAGGAGTGGACGCGCGTGGAAGCGGCCATCGACGCCATTTTCGAAAAGGCGCTGGCCATGGGCGGCACTCTTTCCGGGGAGCACGGGATCGGGATCGCCAAGTCCCGCTTCATGGAGAAGGAGACCAGCAGGGGCACCATCGTCTATTCGCGGCGCATCAAGGCCGCGCTCGATCCGAAAAACATCCTCAATCCCGGAAAGATCATAGGAGGGTGACCATGGTGGATATGAAGAAGCTGGCCGGGCTCGTCAAGGAGCTGGAAGACCAGCTCGTGGCCTGCATGCGGTGCGGGCTGTGCCAGTCGGTGTGCCCCGTGTTCGCCGAAACGGGCCGCGAGGCCGACGTCGCGCGCGGCAAACTGGCTCTTTTGGACGGACTGGCGCACGAGATGTTCAAAGACCCGAAGGGGGTGAACGAGCGCCTCATGCGCTGCCTCCTGTGCGGCTCCTGCGAGGCGAACTGCCCCAGCGGCGTGCGCATCCTGGAGATATTTCTCAAGGCGCGCGCCATCCTGGCCGGGTACATGGGCCTCAGTCCCTTCAAGAAGGTCATTTTCCGGGGAATGCTCTCCCATCCCCGCTTTTTCGACGGCCTTATGGAATGGGGAACGAAATTGCAGGGGTTTTTCATAAAACCCGCGGACGACCTTCTGGGCACCTCCTGCGGCCGGATGTTTTCCCCCCTTGCCGAACGCCATTTCAAACCCCTGGCGTCCGTTCCCTTTCACCGCAAGGTGGGGGCCCGGAACTCGAAAACCGGAACTTCCGGGTTGAAGGTGGGGATCTTCACGGGATGTGCCATCGATAAAATCTTTCCCAGCGTGGGGGAGGCGATGCTGCGCAGCCTGGACCATCACGAAATCGGCGTCTTTTTGCCCGAAAACCAGGGCTGCTGCGGGATCCCGGCGCTTGCGTCCGGCGACCTGGAAACTTTCAACCGGTTGGTGCGCCACAATATCAAACTGTTTGCCGAAAATTCCTTCGACCACCTGGTGACCGCCTGCGCGACCTGCACGTCCACCATTAAGAAAATCTGGCCCATGATGGCCGAGGGGCTTTCGGATGCCGAGCAGTCGGCCGTCCGGGAGCTTGCGGCCAGGACCATGGACATAAGCCAGTTCCTGGTCGATGTGGCGGGCGTTGTGCCCGCGGCCCCCGCAGGGGCCGGCGATGCCGATGCCCGCGCGGTCATTACCTATCACGACCCCTGTCACCTCAAAAAATCGCTGGGGGTGAACGGCCAGCCCCGCAGGTTGCTCCAGGCCAACCCGGCGTATAAATATAGAGAAATGGCCGAACCGGACCGGTGTTGCGGGTGCGGCGGGAGCTTTAATCTCCAGCATTATGACATTTCTACTTCAATCGGGAGCCGCAAGCGTGATAACATTACCCGTTCGGGATGTGATGTGGTGGCCACCGGCTGCCCGGCGTGCATGCTGCAAATCGCCGACCTGCTGTCGCAGGAGGGAGTGAAAATTCAGGTGAAACACACCATCGAGGTCTACGCCGACTCGCTGGTATGAGGACGCAATGCTCAAACCGATCAAGCCCAAACGCATGTCGGACTTGGTTTTCGAACAGTTGAGGGACCTTGTTTTCAAAGGACGCCTGAAACCCGGCGACCGGCTCATGACCGAGCGCGAATTGGCGGAAAGTCTCGGCGTGAGCCGGCCCACAGTCCGGGAGGCGATCAACAAAATGGTGGCCCTCCAGCTCATCGAGCACCGGCAGGGCCAGGGCACGTTTGTCAATTCTCCCGAAATATCGACCGCAAGAAACCCTCTGGCCCTTTTGATGGGCCAGGACGTGAGCCTGGTGGATTTATTGGAGGTGCGGCTCGGCCTGGAGTGCAACGCGGCCATCATGGCGGCCCGCCGGGCCACCGAGGAAGACATCCAGGACCTGGGCAGAAGCCTCGAAGACATGGCCGAGGAGAGGAAAAACGGCGGCCTGGGCACTAATGCGGACGTGCGGTTTCACATGGGCATCGCCTACGCCACCAGGAATATCGTCCAGATCCACATCATGAAGAATTTCTTCGACCTGCTCATTCACGGCATCAAGGAAAATCTCCAGCGGCTGTACGAAGTTCCCGAATACCCGGAAATCATCGCCGGCCACCATACCGCGATTTTCGAGGCCATCGGCAACCACGACCCGGACGCCGCATACGAAGCGATGAGGATGCACATCACCTTCGTGATCGATTTTCTGAACCGCCAGGATATTGCTGCACTATAATCGTCCCGTCTCGACCGCTTCGAGCCCGGTGGGGCCCGGAGCGGGCAACCGCGACCGACCTTGCCTTTCACATCCTTGTACCGCATTGCCTTCACAAAGCGGTGTCGAAACGATGCCTTGGAAGCGTGTGGGTGCTTCGCCTTCACTCGCCGTGAGAAAATGGGGACCACCCCGGAGTCCGCTCTTGTCTCCGGAGGGGAGATGGTTAAAAATAGGCGCGTCCGGTCCGTCCGAGCGGCCCGGCGTCATTTTATGCGATCCGAAGGAGTCCTCAAGTGGCGGAAATTACCAGGAAAGACTTTATCGAAGAACTCAAGGCGATGAAGGAGCGCATGGACGAACTTTTCCTGTGCAACCTCGGGACCGCCGGGGACGAGGCGGAAAGCCGGGCGCAGGAAGAAGCGCCCTGGATGCCGTCGGCCGATATGCTGGATGGCGGGAAAGAGATCCTGTACCTCCTGGACCTGCCGGGGGTCTGCGACGACGACCTCCAGATCGAGTGCAAGGACGACTCCCTTCGGGTGTCGGGCAGGAGGGCCGGGGAAAATCTCGCCGGGGGGCATTCGATAAGCGTCGAGAGGCCCAGGGGCGCTTTTTTGCGCGTCTTCAAGCTTCCGTGCCCCGTGCGCCGGGAAGACATCCGGGCCGAATTGAAAAAAGGCGTGCTCCGCGTCGTGGTCCCCAAGGAATTGTGCTCCGGCGGCCGCAGGCAGAAGGTGCGCGTCCGCCGGGAACAATAGAAAGACGGGGAGCGGAAGGCGGAGCACAGGGGGAAAGTGGCCGAGGGCGTGCGGCCCGCGCAGTCGGCGATCAGGCCGTCTCCTTTTTCGGTCCCTTCGGAAGGTTCATGGTCCGCCCCGTGGTCAGCCGAAAGGCCGCTTCAATCAACAGGGCGGCCCCCACCATGACGAACAGGACCCCGAGCTGGGCGGGTGAATTTTTCGCGGTCTGCCAGAGAAGGCAGGCCAGCGCACCCAGGCAGAGTACGACCCCCATCAGCGAAAGCCACTTCCTGCTGTGCGTATCGTCGGCCATCACCACGTTGGCGGCGTTGACGGCCGCGAAGATCAGCAGAAAACCGGCGCTGCCCATGGTCGACATGCTGGACAGGTCGGCCAGGTTGGCGAGCAGCAGGGTGAGCCCCGACGTGATCAACAGCCCCTCGATGGGTTCTCCCCAGGCCTTGCGTTCCAGCGCGACCGGAAGTTCGCCGTCTTTGGCGATGACGTAGCTCAGCCGCGCCGCGCCGTACACGGTGGCGTTGATGGCCGAAGCCGTGGAAAGCATGGCGGCGACGGCGATCAGGAGGAATCCGGCCTGGCCCAAAAACGGCCGGGCGGCCTCGGCCAGCGCGTAGTCCTTGGCGCCCACGATCTTCTCGAAGGGCAGGGTCCCCACCGTGACCACGGAAACGAGGACGTAGAGAACGATCACGAAACCCACGCTGGAATAATAGGCGCGGGGCAGCGTCCGGGACGCATCGCGCACGTCCTGGGCCGTATTGGCGATCAGTTCGAACCCCTCGTAGGCCAAAAAGATGATCATCCCGCCCGCCACCAGATTCAGAGGAGACGACCACGTGGACGGCGCCAGCCGGGCCGTGTCGATGCCTCGAATACCCACGACGATGAACAGGATCAGGATCGCCAGCTTGATCAGCACGATCCAGTCTTCCGCCTCGCCGATCAGTTTGGCGCTCAGCAGGTTCAGACCGGTGATGCCCACCACGCTGCCCGTAATCAGGACGTGTTTCCAAAAGGGCTGTGAGGCCGCCGGAAACAGCGATGCCCCGTAGCTTCCGAACGCATAGGCGTACAGCGAGAGCATCACGATGTAGCTGATCCAGAGCAAAATGTTGGTGCTTCCCGTCAGCAGCCCCGGGCCGAACGCGCGGTCCAGAAACGCCACCGTTCCCCCCTGGCTCGGATAGGTGACCGAGAGCTGCGAGTACGAATAAGAGGTCACCAGGGCAACCGCCCCCGCAATCAGGAACGCCACGGGCGCTCCTCCGCGGGTCAACGCCACCGATAACCCGAGAACGGCAAAAATGCCGCCCCCCACCATTCCCCCGATGCCGATAGACGTGGCTTCCCAGTAACCGATTTTTCCGTCGCCGTTTCCTTGTACATTCATAATAAAGTTGAGTCCTTGCCTGGCTAATTAGAGCTTTGCCGGTTTGCTGCACCGGCAGCATTGGGACAGTTCGATTGATAGTATCATTGAAATTTGAACGGGCAGCCCGGATACTCGTATCGGAGCGTGAAGCGCAAGATGCCCGGAATAAAACGGTCTGTGCACCCGATTATATACAATGCCAACAATGGTTGCAAAATAGAAAAGACTTGTAGGGTGGGCACGGCCTTATCGTGCCCACCATTGCGTATGGGGGCAGTGGACACGAAAAGACCGTGCCCACCCTACAAATGAAATCATTCACGCAAGTATTCATGACGTTGTATATAAACCATGCGCGCGGTCGAATGATGTTGCCGAGCTGTTCGTATGTACCATCCGAATTAAGAGAATTAAAAGATGGGCTGTCAATTGCATATTGTCAATAATCGTAGAGGGAGAGCTGGGTTTGAAGGAAGAGACAATATTTTGTGCCCGCCGCTTTGCCCTCTCTCCTAAAAGGGGAAAACGCTTCTGCCTCCGGCGGTGCGAATTCGCCGGCAGCCGGGTGCGCAAAAATCGTGAGTCTGCCGTGCGAAACAGCTTGTGCCCGGTGCTTTTTGTGATTAATTAATGACGTTTGAGTTATCGGATGTTTTCTGCCCGAGCGGGGAATTCCCGGGGCTTTCGACCCGGAATTCCGGGAAATTGTCTCGGCAGCTCGGGCGGGGAGCATTCGGCCGCAGGCAACGATTGCCGATTTCAAGTCACTGTCTCGGAGGGTTTTACCATGGGTAGCAGAATTCGAACGACCATCCTTCTCGCCGCGCTGACCGGCCTCATCATCTGGATCGGGGATATGTTCGGCGGGCGGCAGGGAATGTATATCGCTTTCGTCATGGCGCTGGTGATGAACGCTGGGAGCTACTGGTTTTCCGACAAGATCGTGCTCGCCATGTACCACGCCCAGCCCATCGAGGAGCATCAAAACCCCGAACTGTACAGAATCGTCCGGGAGCTTACCGCCGAGGCTAACCTGCCGATGCCCAGGGTATACATGATTCCCGAAGAGACGCCGAACGCTTTCGCCACCGGAAGGAATCCCCAGCACGCCGCCGTGGCGGTGACGGCCGGCATCATGCGCATTCTGACGCCGGCGGAACTGAAAGGGGTCCTGGCCCATGAACTGGGACACGTCAGAAACCGCGACATCCTGGTGAGCTCCATTGCCGCAACCCTGGCCGGTGTGGTGATGATCCTGGCCAACATGGCCCAGTGGGCGGCCATGTTCGGCGGGGGCCGCAGCAGCGACGACGACCGGGGCGGGCTTGTCGGGTTGCTCGTGACGGCCGTTCTGGCTCCCGTTGCCGCAACGCTCATCCAGCTTGCCATCTCCAGGAGCCGGGAGTACCTCGCCGACGAGACCGGAGCGCGCCTCGCCCACAACCCCGAGGCGCTGGCCCGCGCGCTCGAAAAGCTCTCCATGGCCTCCGAGCGCATGCCGATGAACGCCAGTCCCTCCACGGCCCACATGTTCATCGTCAACCCCCTGTCCGGGAGAAGCCTCGCCAACCTGTTCAGCACGCATCCGCCCATCGAGGAGCGCATCCGGCGCCTTCGTTCGATGAGGTAATCGGATATCGGGTGCCGGGTATCGGATGTCAGATGCCGGATATCGGATCTCAGGCGACGGATGACGGATATTGGAAGGTGGAAGATGCGGAATATTATTTCTTTCCGCCTTCCGACACCCGACCTCCGACATCCGTTTGACACCGGAGCGGTTTTCCGCTACAGGTAGTATGAAAAATCCTCTTTGGAAGTCCATCCAGAGTTTTTTTCCGGTCAATGATCCCCGAAAGAGAGAATCAGGATAGTTTTGCGCCTGGATCGCTCGTGTGGGTAAAGAGGTCTGGTTTGAGAGAAAGAGGCGGATTATGTCTAACGTAATCATAATCGGGACCCAATGGGGTGACGAGGGCAAGGGCAAGATCGTCGATTTGCTGACGGAAAGGGCCGACTACGTGGTCCGGTTCCAGGGCGGCAACAACGCCGGGCATACCCTGGTGGTAAGCGGCAAGCGCTTTATTTTTCATCTCATTCCGTCCGGGATCCTGCATCCCGGCAAAAAGTGCATGGTCGGAAACGGCGTGGTGCTCGATCCCGCGGTGCTCATCGGCGAGATCGACCGGCTGGCGGAAGCCGGCATCGCGGTGACGCCCGATAAGCTGATGATAAGCCTTTATACGCACATCATCATGCCCTACCACCGCGCGCTGGACCTTGCCCGCGAGAAAAAGAAGGGCAAGACGGCCATCGGGACCACCGGCCGCGGCATCGGCCCCTGTTACGAAGACAAGGTCGGCCGGTGCGGCATCCGGGTGCACGACCTGCTGGACAAGGAAATGTTTCGCCGCAAGCTTGCCGCGACCATCGAGGAGAAAAATTTCATCCTGGAACGCTTCTACGGCGAAAAGCCGCTCGACCCGGCGGCGATCGTGGACGAATACCTGGCGTACGGCGAACGGCTGCGTCCCTACACGGGAAACGTCTCGGAGGTCCTCCAGGCCGCAGACGCTTCCGGGCGCAACATCCTGTTCGAAGGCGCCCAGGGCACTCACCTGGATATCGACCACGGCACCTACCCGTTCGTGACCTCGTCGAATACCGTGGCCGGCAATGCGTGCTGCGGATCGGGGATCGGCCCCACCAGGATCGACAAGGTGGTGGGGGTCGTCAAGGCGTACACCACGCGGGTGGGAGGCGGTCCGTTTCCGTCGGAACTCCTGGACGATACGGGCGAGTACATCCGAAAGGTGGGGGGCGAGTTCGGGGCCACCACCGGCCGCCCGCGCCGGTGCGGCTGGCTGGACATGGCGGTGGTCAAATCCTCGGTGAGGCTCAACGGGCTGGCCGGCCTGGCCATCACCAAGCTCGACGTCCTGACCGGCATCCTCAAGCTGAAGATTTCGGTTTCCTACAACTGCAGGGGCAAGTGCATCGACAGCGTGCCTCCCGAACTGGACGCCCTGGAGGCGTGCGAGCCCGTCCTCACGGAGCTTCCGGGCTGGGAGGAAGACATCGGCGGCATGCGGTCCTGGGACCAGCTTCCCCGGAATACGCGCAACTATCTCCAGGCGATCGAGCAATACGCGGGAGTGCCGATTTACATGGTTTCGGTGGGGGCGGGCCGCGACGAGACCATTATCCTGCGAAATCCGTTCGACGCGTGAGGCGGAAGCTTCCGGGCGCATTGGGACAAGAGATATAGGGTGGGCACGGTCGTATCGTGCCCACCATCCGGATGAAAAACAGCGGGCGCGGCCTGAAGTTTTCCGGAGCACAGACACGAAGGGCGCGGAGAAAACCCGGAAAAATCGATTCACGGGTCTTCTCCGCGCCCTTCGCGGTTTATATTTTGAAGCCCTGCCTGCTGCCGGTGTGTCAAATTCTTCGTAATGCCGACGAATCGGCGTCAATTAAATGTCCGAAATCGTCTAAAAGATTTCCTCCATCATTTTGGCGGCGACGGATTCGGGATTGACCTGATAGGTACCGTTGTCCAGTTGTTTTTGAATCCGCTCGACTTTTTCAGGGCGGACTTCGTTGTTCGCAACCATCGTTTTCTTTGCCTGAATGAGGTCCTGGTAATCCTTGGACAGCTCCACGCGATCCGAAGCGGCGCCGGCGGCGGAAGTCCCCTTGTCCTCGCCTCCCGCCTTGGAGGTCGGGCTTCCCGGATTTTGTACGTTGCCGGCTGTGTAAGACAAAACTTGTTTGATATCCATCGGTTTCCTCTCTCCCGGGCGGCTTATGGCCGTGGTCCTTACTCTATATTGTCCGTTCCGGGCCCGTTATCCTCTTTGGGGTACATCTGCTCCAGCGCATTGTTGGTCAGGCGTTCCATCATCATGCGGCGCCTGCCTTCATCGGATATAGACACTTTTTCCGTGCCGGATTTCCGGTCTTCGGAATCGCGCCCTACCAGCCTGACGGAAGCCTTTCCCCGCTGCAACTGCCTGGTATAGGTGCGCAGTATACTTCGAACGCGGTAATCCGTAATAACCATAATTTGCTCCCATTCACTGCATACATCGGAAGATCGGCCTCGGAACTTGAATGAAAAGTAAAATGCCGGGATGCCGGGAGCCGCAAATTCCCCGTCCCCCGGCAACGGGCCGCCGGCAGTCCATCCCATTCATAGGACCCCCCTTGTGTCATTCATATCCTTCCCGGGCCCCCCCGGAGTAGGTGCGTCAGTCCTAAATGTGGCATGGAACTTGTTATACACCGGTCTGATTGGATTTTTATACCGCAAAATACATTCATCGCGGAAACAGGGAAGGATATCCAAATTGACAAAGAAGCAGGAAATACGATGCGGCGGCTGCATGCACTATCGAATTACCTGGAACCCGGCGGCGCCCCACGGGTGTGCGGCCTGGGAGATCAAATCGCACCAGTTGCCCCACCTCGCGGTGTATGCCGCGTCGGGCGTCGAGTGCCAACTCTTCCGGCCCCGAAAACCGGGGGAGACGCAGCGGCGTCCGGCGGGTGCCGGTAATTCGGAAATGCAAAAAGGCGCTGGAGGGGAAAGATGATAATTGCTTCCGAACAGTCGAACCAGATACTGGAAGGCCTTTCCGTGGCCATCATCGAAACCCTCCAATCGCTTTCCTCGGAGCATCGGCCTCTTACGACTTCCTTCCTCTCGGAGGCCCTGGGCGAAAAAGACCAGGTAAAGAACCTGCTGGCCAGCATCCGGGTCACGAAAGCCCCGGAAAGCCCGCCGCCCGTGCAGACGGAAAAAAGCCGGGGGAAAAGCGGGCCCGCAAAAAACCGGAACACGCCGAAAAAGTCCGACGAGCAGGGATCGGTGCTGAGGGCCGTGGTGGAGGAGCAGGAGGAAAAGCTTCGCTTGAGAGATTTTTTCCGCCGTTCCATCGTGACGCTGACCTCCCTGGTGAACCGGAACGGCGTCGGCCGGGAGCTGTCCGAGGAGCTGACGGCCTTCAGGAAGGCCGTCAACGACTGCAGAGGGATCGAGGACCTGGAACAGCGCCTGGAATGCGTGAAAAAAGCGGTAATGGCTTCCTTGGACGAAGGGGTAGGGGAGGTGGCCGTCCGGGGGGGGAATGGAAGTGCCGCAAAGCCGCGACGCGACGCCTGTCCGGGACGCGAAGCGGATGTGCCGGCGCATCTGAACAAGCTCAAATGGGTGTTTAGCAATATCGTTTCGGAGTTCGACCAGGACCTTGGCGAGGAGTACGTGCAGCAGGTTTCCCGGATTCGCAAGAGGATTATGGCCGGTTCGGTTCCCGATGACATTACGGCCCTCAACGAAGACCTGCTCGGCATCATTCAGTCTTACAACCGCACAATGAACGAGGAGCGAAACCAGGTGACCGATTTCGTAGCGGAACTGGGCAACAGCCTGGCGGACATCGAGCGGCAATTTTTGAATTCGCTCACGCAAAGCGAAAAGAGCCAGGTGGAAAACGACTGGTCATTCAACAGTCTGATCGAAAACCAGGTCGATGAGATGAAACGGTCCGCACAGCTCAGCAGCACTCTTGCCGAGTTCAAAAGCCTGGTCATATCCAGGCTGGCGGCCATACGCGAGGCCCTGGAGAAGAAGCGCAGGGCGGCGGAGTTGCGCGAGGAGATCATCCACGGCGAAATGGAGAACCTCCAGCAAACCCTCAAGAGGATGAAAAAGGAAATCGACCAGGTCCAGGAGAAACGTAAGGCCCTGGAAAAGGAAGTCCTCATCGACCAGCTTACCGGGATCGCCAACCGCAGGGCGCTCAAGCGGCGCCTCAAGGAAGAGATCCAGCGCTACCACCGGTACCGGCAGTTTTTCTCGGTTATTCTTTTCGACATCGATCACTTCAAGTCGGTAAACGACCGGTTCGGGCACTGGGCGGGCGACAAATGCCTCAAGGAACTCATCCGGCGCGTCAAGCCGATGCTTCGGGATACGGACTTCCTGGCGCGCTGGGGCGGCGAAGAATTCGTGATCGTCTTCCCCGGAACGGATGTGGAAAGCGCCCTAGGAGTCGCCGAGCGGCTGCGAAAGGCCATCGAAAATACCCGCTTCGTCTATCAGAAACAGGAAATAGCGGTGACGGTAAGCGTCGGCGTCACGGAAGTAAAACCCGGCGACCAAGGGCTGGAAGCCATTTTCAACAGGGCCGACAAGGCCATGTACCAGGCCAAGCACAACGGCAGAAACATGGTAATGGAAGAGTAGCGGGCATTGCCCGGCCTCGTTATTTACACCCCGAAGCGCAATACCGGTTTGATGGTGACGCCGCTGATCGAATCCGCCACCGCTTCGTTGATCTCAGCCGCCGGATATTGCCGTATCAGTCTGTCGAAGGGAAACCTTCCCTCCCGATGGCACCGGATTAAAAATGGAATGAACCGCTGCGGGTTGCTGTCGCCGGCAATGCTGTAGAACACCTGCTGGCGAGGTCCCGGCGTTTGCGGAAAGACCCGCTCATCTTCGCCTTCCGCGGATACGCCCAGGAGGGACAGGCTTCCCCGCGGGCCGAGGCTCCTGATCGCCTGGTCGATCACGGAGGACCGCCCCGTCGTTTCGACCCCGTAATCCAGGCCGGCGGCAATTGCGGCCAGCCTTTCGCCCACGTTTTCTTCCCGGGCGTCGATTGCGTGGGTTGCTCCCAGTTCCAGGGCCGTTTCCAGGCGCGAGGAAACGACGTCCACGGCAATCAGCGGCGACGCGCCGGCAAGCCGTGCCGCCATCAGTGCGGACAGGCCCACGGTCCCCGCGCCGAAAACCGCGAAGGAATCCCCCGGCCCCGGCTCCAGCTCGTTCAGCACGGTTCCGGCCCCCGCCTGCACTCCACACCCCAGCGGAGCGAAAACCGCCAGTTCGTCGTCTCCGGCGGCATCCACGGGCACCGCGTTGCGCTCGCGGGTGAGGGCATGGGAGGCAAAGCTCGACTGGCCGAAAAACCAGGACAGCGGGGTCCCGGCAGCGTCCTGGATGGGGGAAGTGCCGTCGGCCCTCCGGCCGCCGAAGTTGATGTCGTCGAACGTGGTGCAGCGGGCGGGCCGCCCCTCCCGGCAATGCGCGCACCGGCCGCAGGAACCAAACGACAGCACGACCCCATCGCCCGGACGAACCCGGCCCACCCTGGGACCCACCTTTTCGACCACGCCGGCCCCTTCATGTCCCAATACGGCCGGAAATATCGTCTCCAGCAGGCCGTCACGCGCCGCGATGTCCGTGTGGCACACGCCGCAGCCCACCACCCGCACCAGGATCTCATCGGGTCCCGGATCGTCGATCCGGATGTCTTCAAATTCAAAAGGACCGCCGCGCCGACGCACGACCGCCGCCCTGGCTCCAGGTGTCATCGCCCGTCTCCCCGTCTTCGGGCGGCATGGCCGCACGGCCCGCGCCCCTGCTTCGCCCTGTCCAATACTGCAAATGAATACGGACACATAGTGGGAACAACCCTCGTGTCAAAATAACAACATCCCCTGCCGTTGAAAGGGGCTGCCCGTGATTATTTTGCAGCCAAGCCAATGAAGGACGCAAAAGAAAAAGAGCGGGAGAAATGTTTTTCCCCTGCACTCTCCCACAATCCTGTTGACTTTGGGGGCGACGTTCCACGAACTCCCCTCCCTTGGCGCAATGCTGTTGACTTTAGGGGCTACACTTCGTGAACTCCCCTCCCTTGGCGGGAGGGGCAGGGGGAGGGGGTTGATATCGCTCGGTTTTTCACCCCCACCCAGCCTCCCCCATCAAAGGGGAGGAGCTTAAAGTCAACGACATTGGCCTCCCCCATCAAAGGGGGAGGGGCTTAAAGTCGACAACCTTGCCCCCCGGGATGCGCCGTCGCCGATTTTTCCGACCAGTATCAATGCGAGTTTGAAACGAACGGCTAAGAAGTTATAATGACCGGACGGTATGTGTCCTTGCCAACCCGCCCTCTTCCCCGCGGGAACGTGCTCCGCGGGGAAGAGGGTTACATTTCGCCTCTTCCGGATCTGCCCGCCGCAATCGATGGGTATCGGCCTACGGGCGGAGCGGAAAAAAGCTGCACCGAATGCTTGCCTGCGGCGGGGCTCCACCCCCGGGCGGCGGATCTGACCACTGGAGAGCCATGGCCGGAATCAACCTCGACAACCTCATCGCCCGGCAAAAAAACCTGGAAAACATACTGGACAACCTCATGGAGGGCATCATCGCCCACGACATGCAGCGCCGGGTGCTGTTTTTTAACCGGGCGGCCGAGAGGATCACCGGGTTCGAACGGCACGAAGTGATCGGGCGCGACTGCCACCAGGTGTTCGGCAATCCCTTCTGCGGCGCACGATGCTCCTTTTGCGGCCAGCTCCCCTCCCAGCTCGACCATCATAGCTACTCCATAAACGCCACCACCAAGGCGGGGGAAACTCGGCACCTCGAAATGTCGGTGACCGGCATGCGGGACGATGCCGGGTCGCTGGTGGGGGTGCTCGCCGCTTTTCGCGACGTTACCGACATGATAAGCCTGCGGCTGCGTCTCGGAGAGCTGACGAGCTTTTCGGGCATCGTGGGCAGGGACCGCAGGATGCTCGATGTTTTCGAGCAGATCAGGAACCTCGCCCAGACCGACTACGCCGTGCACATCACGGGAGAAACCGGGACGGGCAAGGAACTGGTGGCGGCGGCCATCCACAACGAGAGCCCGCGCGGGGGAGGGCCGTTCGTCCCCGTAAACTGCGGCGCCCTGCCGGAAGGGCTCCTGGAAAGCGAGCTGTTCGGCCACGTCAAGGGGGCGTTTTCGGGGGCGATCCGGGACAAGAAGGGGCGGTTCGAGCTGGCCAACGGCGGGACGATCTTCCTGGACGAAGTGTCCGAACTGCCGCGCCACATGCAGGTGAAGCTCCTGCGCGTGCTCCAGGAAGGCAGTTTCGAACGGGTCGGCGG
>LUZZ01000344.1 GCA_001603845.1 Syntrophobacterales bacterium Delta_01
CATACTGGCCTCCGGGGGGATCGTCTGGCAGGCCCTTCCCGGCGTGTTCCACCCCAAACCACTGCCCCATCTCGACTTCGGACTCCTCATACTGCTGGCAACCGCCGCCGCCAACGGCCTCCTGGGGAGCTGGCTGGTGTACACGGGCAGGCGCACCCGGTCGGCGGCCATTCTTGCCGACGGGAAACATATCATCACCGACGTGTACACATCGGCCGGCGTTCTCGCCGGCCTCGTCCTGGTGCGCCAGACCGGGTGGCTGTGGCTCGACGGGGCCATCGCCTGCCTGGTCGCCGTCAACATCCTGTTGATCGGAATCCGGCTCGTCCGCGAATCCTCCTCCCGGCTCATGGATGCCTACGACCCCGAACTGCTCGCCGAAATAAACGGCGTCATCGAGAAACACCACAAGCCGTTATGGGTGGACATGCACCACCTGAGGGCCTGGCGCTCGGGAGACCGCATCCACGTGGATTTCCATCTCATTTTGCCGCGGTGTCTCACCCTGGAAGAAGCTCACAAAGAAGTATCGGACATCGAACAACTGCTCAAGACGCACGTCAAGGGAATGGGAGACGCCATGGTCCACGCCGAACCCTGCATCGGTCCGCGTTGCCCCTCCTGCAGGCGCGACCCCGACCCGGTCCGCCGGGACTGCCCCTCGGAGCAGGGACTCTGTTGCGAGAAGTCGTCCCCCGAATCCTGCCCGGCCCGCGAAGTGCGTGACGAGCACGACGGCCCCGGCGGCACGGACCGCAAGCCGTCCTGATGCTGCCAATGAAAAAGAGCGGGGGAAATGTTTCCTCCCGCCTTCCGGGATCTGTAGCGCCAAATTGAGCCGCAAAGCGGCGTGAGGGGGGTGGGGATGAGGCATCCCCACGCTTTTAAAGCGTTGTTTTAATAGCACCCTGAGCGCAAATCGGCATGAGTGGACCAAGGAGGAGGAGAGGATGCGAATCATTCTTATCGGTCAGGCGCCGTTTGGCGCCAAGAGCCTCGAAGCACTGCTGGACGCCGGGGAGCGGGTGGTGGCCGCCTATGCGCCTCCCGCAAAACCGGGTGCGAAGCCGGACCCCCTGAAGAGTGCCGCGCTCGAAAGAGGGGTCCCTGTCGTCGAGCCCAAGACCTTCCGAAACGACCAGGTGTACCGGGAGTTCGTCGATTTCCGCCCCGATCTCGTCGTCCTGGCGTTCGTGACCAGCATCATTCCGCCCCGCTATTTCAATGCGGCGTCGCAGGGAGCGATCTGCTACCACCCCTCGCTTCTGCCCAGGCACCGGGGGGCGAGCGCCATCAACTGGGCGGTGATCATGGGAGACGCCCGCACGGGACTCAGCATTTTCTGGCCCGACGACGGGATCGACACCGGCCCGATCCTGCTTCAAAAAGAGGTGCCCATAGGACCCGACGATACCACGGGGGCCGTTTACTTCGACCGCCTCTTCCCGCTGGGCATCGAGGCCATCGTGGAATCGGCCCGGCTGGTCCGGGAGGGGAAGGCCCCCAAAATCCGGCAGGACGATGCGGGGGCCACCTACGAACCGCCCTGCGACGACCGGGTGGCGGGCGTCAACTGGGAAAAGAACGGCCGCGAGATCTACAACCTAGTCCGGGGCTGCGACCCGCAGCCGGGCGCGTATGCCGGGTTCCGGGGCGAAATGGTCCGGTTCTACGGCGCGCGCTTTGCGGAGGCGTCCGGCGGCGCCGCGCCGGGGACCGTTTCCGGGCTGGATTCGGCCGGGGTGAGGATTGCCGTTTCCGGGGGCGAGCTGCGGGTCTCCAAGGTCCGCACCTCGGCAGGCAAGGTGGACGCGGCGCAGTGGGCCGAAGCGGCGGGCCTGAAACCGGGAGACCGGTTCACCGCGTTCGGGAAATAAAAAGGCGGCCGGGCCGAAAGCTGCAAAACAGGCTATAATCCGATGACGGGGAAAACAGGCGGGCGGGTGTGAAAAACCTGTGCCAACTCGGCATTCTGCGGTAAACTTCTCTTTCGATTTCCGCAATCCGTCATTCGACATCTTGCAGCTAAGGAGCCTCGATCATGTATTTTCCGGTATACAGGCCGCGAAGGTTTAGACGGACCGAAAACCTGCGGCGCATGGTGCGCGAAACCCGAGTCAGCATCGACCAACTCGTTTATCCTCTTTTCGTAATGCCCGGAAGCGGCCTCAAAAACCCGGTCCCGTCCATGCCCGGCGTGTTCCAGTTTTCGGTGGACCGGCTCATGGACGAAGTGCGCGAGGTGTCCCGGCTGAAGATCCCCGGCGTCATTCTGTTCGGCATCCCTTCCGAAAAGGACGAGCGGGGGAGCGAGGCGTACGCCGACGACGCCGCCGTGCAGCAGGCGGTGCGGGCGATCAAGGACGCCTTTCCCGACTTGGTGGTCATGACGGACGTCTGCCTTTGCGAATACACCAGCCACGGCCACTGCGGCCTGCTCGACGGAACGGAGGTCCACAACGATTCGACGCTGGAAGTGCTGGCCGAAGTCGCTCTCTCCCATGCACGGGCGGGCGCCGACCTGGTGGCCCCCTCCGACATGATGGACGGCCGGGTGGCGGCCATCCGGGACGCCCTGGACGAAAACGGGTTCGACCAGACGGGCGTCGTGGCTTACTCCGCCAAGTACTGTTCGGCGTTCTACGGGCCGTTCCGGGAAGCCGTGGATTCGGCCCCCCAGTTCGGCGACAGGCGTTCCTACCAAATGGACGTCTGCAACGCCAGGGAAGCGCTTCGCGAAGTGGAGCTGGACATCGAGGAAGGCGCCGACATGGTCATGGTGAAGCCGGCCCTGTCCTACCTGGACATCATCCGCAAGGTGAAAGACGAGTACGACCGCCCGGTGGCCGCCTACAACGTCAGCGGCGAGTACGCCATGGTGAAGGCGGCGGGCGCCAAGGGCTGGATCGACGAAGAACGGGTGATGATGGAAATCCTGGTCTCCATCGTTCGCGCCGGGGCCGACCTGATCATTACCTACTTCGCCAAGGACGCCGCCCGGCTCCTTCAGTAGGAACCGAGGGATTTCGCCGGTTCCCGGGGTCCCGGTCCCGGGACTGGAAAATAAATGGTGGTGGGTGGGCACGGCTTCAGGGGCTGTTGTCCAAAAGGATATCAAGGTCCATCAATAGTGGAACGAACAAAAATGGAATGAACAAAAATAGTGGAATGAACGAAAATCCCCCTCCCTGCGATGGGAGGGGTTAGGGGAGGGTGTCGTATTTCCGGGCACTGACGACCCCCTCCCCCATCCCCTCCCGCCGAGGGAGGGGAGTTCATGGAGCGTCGCCCCTAAAGTCAACAGCATTGCATTTCCTCTCACCAAGGGAGGAGAGTAGTCCGTGCTTTTTGACGGCCTCCTACTGAAATTTTGGTTTTGGGCAACCGGCCCCTCTACCGTATCCACCCACATCCTGAATGGATGAAAGCAACTTCATGACGCATCATCATTCCGAAGGAAAACACCCGCACGCGGCGGGAGCGAAGACCGGCCAGCTCAAGGCCGACCTCCGCCTGGTGGCCTGGGAACTCACCCGTTCCTGCAACCTGGCCTGCGTCCACTGCCGCGCCGCCGCCCAGGACCGCCCCTACGAGGGCGAACTCACCCTGGCGGAGTGCCGGCGGGTCATGGACGAAATAGCGGAAGTGGCCCAACCCATCGTCATCCTCACCGGGGGCGAACCGCTGCTGCGGCCCGACGTGTTCGAGCTGGCGGCCTACGGGAACGAAAAAGGCTTCCGGATGACCCTGGCCACCAACGGCACCCTGCTCACCCCGGAAATCGCGGACCGGATGATCGCTACGGGCATCCAGCGCATCAGCATCAGCATCGACGGCGCGAGCGCCCAGTCCCACGATGCTTTCCGCATGGTCCCCGGCGCGTTCGAGGGGGCGCTTCGCGGCATCGCGGCCGCCAGGGCCGCCGGGCTCGATTTCCAGGTCAACACCACCATCACCCAGGCCAATATCGAGGAGTTTCCCAAAATCCACGAACTGGTGGTCTCCCTGGGGGCCGTCGCCCACCATATTTTCCTGCTGGTTCCCATGGGCCGGGGAAAGGACCTGCGTGAAGAGGGCATCGGGGCGGAACGGTACGAAAAGACCCTTCACTGGTTCTACGAACAAAAAGACAAGGCCCCGCTCCAGTTGAAGGCGACGTGCGCGCCGCACTACTACCGGATTTTGCGCCAGAGGGCCAGGGACGAGGGAAAAGAAGTGGATTTCCAGTCGTTCGGCCTGGACGCGGTGACCCGGGGCTGCCTGGGCGGCACGGGGTTTGTGTTCATCTCGCACGTCGGGCAGGTGCAGCCCTGCGGCTACCTGGAGCTGGACTGCGGAAACGTGCGCGAGCAATCGTTTAGAGAAATTTGGGAAAACTCCCCCATTTTTCGCAACCTGAGGGACCTCAGGAAATACGAAGGCAAGTGCGGCCGGTGCGAATACAACCGGGTGTGCGGCGGGTGCCGCGCCCGCGCCTACGAGGCCACCGGAAACTACCTGGCCGAAGAGCCGCTGTGCCTGTACGAACCGCGCGCAAGGAGCGCCGGGTGCTGACCGGCGAGTGCCGCGCCCGCGCGGCCGGGGTGGGGATTTGAACTCCAATCGGCTTCTCGTCTTCTCGTACTCGTGGACACGTTATGCCCAGAGCCCCGTTGATCCTGCTCGTAAATCCATGGATAACCGATTTTGCCGCTTTCGACCTGTGGGCAAAACCCATGGGGCTGCTCGTCCTGGCCGCGCTCCTCAAGCAGGGCGGCTGCGGCGTTTCTTTCATCGACTGCCTCGACCGGCATGACCCCTTCACCAACGCGCACCCGGACGTCGTCCCCGGTGCGGACAAAAAGTTCGGCACCGGCAAATACCCGCGCATGCCTCTCAGAAAGCCGGCGCCCTATGCCGGGTTTCCGCGCTACTTCTACCGGCACGGGATACACCCGGAAAGTTTTCGCCGCAAGCTGCGCGAAACCGGACGGCCCGACCTGGTGTGGGTGACCTCTTTCATGACCTACTGGTACCCGGGCGTGGTGGAGGCCGTTGCACTGGTGCGCGAGGTGTTTCCGGACGTCCCCGTGTGGCTGGGCGGCATCTACGCCCGGCTGTGCCCGGGCCACGCCGCCCGCAACAGCGGCGCGGACCTCGTCTTTACCGGCAGGAACTCGATCCTGCCCGATCTCATTGACTCCGCCACCGGCTTCCAAGTCCGAAACCGGGCGGCCTGGGCCGATTTCGACCTCCAGCCTCCGCCCGCCCTGGAACTGGTCCCGGGCATCGAATACGCCCCGGTGATGACCAGCGTGGGCTGCCCTTTCCGGTGCCCGTACTGCGCCTCCGGGTTGCTCCAACCCGAATGGAAGCGCGCCGGCCCCGCCCGTGTCTACGGAGAAATAGCCCGCGCGCACGCCCTGCTGGGCGTGGCCGACTTCGCTTTCTACGACGACGCGCTGCTGCTGGGGGCCGAAGCCAGCCTCAAACCGGCGCTGGAGCGCGTGGTGCGCGACGGCCCTTCGGTCAGGTTCCACGTGCCGAACGCCCTCCACATCCGGGCGCTCTCCCCCGAGTGGTGCGGCCTGCTGCGGGCCGCCGGCTTCCGCACTCTCCGCCTGGGCCTGGAAACCACCGCCGACGAACGCAACCGCGGGTGGGGCGGCAAAGTGGATACGCAGATGTTTTTGAGGGGAGTGGAAAACCTGCTCGCCGTCGGTTTCGACGGAGACGACATCGGGGTCTACCTGCTGTGCGGCGCGGCGGGCCAGACGCCCGCGGAGGTGGCTGCGGCGGTGGAAACGGTGAAGCGTGCGGGAGTGCGCCCCAGGATCGCGGAATATTCCCCCATTCCCGGCACCCCCATGTGGGCCGATGCCGTTGCCGCGTGCCGGTTCGACCTCGAAGGGGAGCCGCTTTACCACAACAACACCTTTTTCGCCTGCCGCCGGCCGGATTTTACCTACGAAGACATGCTGGCACTGAAGGAGACGGCCAGGAACGCTTCACGCAAAGCCGCAAACCCGCGAAAAAAAGGTGCCGGGAAAAGAGACGAAAAGACGAAAGGAAAAAATTAGAAACGGGGCCGCCATCCACCGCGTTGAAAGCGATTGCGAAATGGAAAAGACGGCGGCTGAGGATTTTCAAAAGAGCGGGGGAGGGCTGCCGGGGCTGCCGCCCAAAAGAATATTAAGGTTCGCCAATAGTGGAACAAACGAAAATAATCGAACGAACAAAAATCCCCCTCCCTGCGATGGGAGGGGTTAGGGGAGGGGAGCGGTCTGTGCTGTTTTGTGGTACCCGCCCGGGATTTTGGATTTCGGCAACAGCCCCTTCCCCCGCCTCCCCGGGATTCGGCCGCAAAGCGGCGGAGCAGAGAGCTGGGAGCGAAGCACCCCCACGATTTGAACGCAACGCAATTATCCATGATGCTGCGCTTCACCCGCAAAGCATGAAAATTCTATTTTCAAGGGAAACCAGTATAAACCGTTAATGGAAGAAAAACACCGGATTCCCGCCCAGAAGCGCTACGGGAATGACGATTTTGGCGGTTTTACAATAATTTGTGAAATCCCACGTTTGCCCCGAACTGAACTTTACCTTGGTTCTTCGGCGGGTTCCGTTTTTTCCGCGGTTTCTGCGCTCTCCGTGGTCTCAGTGGTGCAATCATCTTTGGAGGGACCTGCCGCCGGTTCCGCCGCGCGCGCTGTTTCTTTTGCCGCGCGGTCGATTTGCCTTCGGCCCAGCAGGTAAACGATCAGCCAGAGCAGTAGGGTGGTTGCGCCGGCCAGGGCGGCCAGCACGGGGACCAGGTACCGGTGCACATCGGCCAGGAGGGCGCCGGCGCCTCCCAGGACCGTCCGGGCGTTATCGGGAAGGCCCGCCCCGCCTGGTCCCAGCAGGGGAGAAATCCACTCCCCGAAACCCTCCGCGGCACCGTTTGCCATCACGTAGACCAGGACCGCCAGGAGGGCGTTCAGCACAAAGCATATCGTAAAGGACTGGACGGCCCAGGCCCGTTTTATCTTCATTCCGGCTCCGGCCCCACTTTTAGGCGGGGCAAATTTTCCAGGATTATTTTGCGGCTCTTTCCCGGTTGAGGCCGCGCAGGATCTGGTCGGCCGTAGACAGCACCTTCGCTTCGAGGTCCCTGCCGATGCAGCCCTTGTGGGACAGGATATCGAGTTTTTCGCGGTCGATGAGGAACGCGTCCTCGCCCGCCCTCCGGATGACGTCCACTTCCAGGTCCACGTACCTCGCCCCGTACGGGTACAGTTCGACGGGGGTGTTGATGTTGAAGTATTCGCCGATCAGAAGGTGCTCCTTCGAAAAGTAGGCGTGCTTGAGGTACCAGCCTCCCTCCTTGAATTCGGTCAGGCCGTAGTCGCCCTTGCGGATGATGAGGTCCAGCCCGTCGTAGCGCCCGCTCGAAAATCCGCGCCGGAAAACGACCCGGTCCTCCTGCACGGACCGGATGGCCCCCTGCCTGGGTCGCATCAGCTTGCCGGAGGGACGGACATGTTCGAGGCGGGCCACCCCCTCTTTTTCCAGGGGCGCCAGGATCGCCTCCCGGAACACCGTGCGTTCCAATTCTGCCTTATGTTCGGGTTTTTTCGCAAGCTCGTATTCGGCCGATTCGAGCATCGACGCATCGATCAGTCTCAGCCGGTGATGATTTTTCAAAGTGGGGACCACCCGCGAACGCAGTTCGTCGAGCTTTTCCTTGGACGCTCCGGGGAATTCGAGCGAGGCGGAAACCACCGGGTCGTTGTCGTCCGTGGGCTTGAAGCCCACGATCACGGTGTCCAGCAATACGGTCTGCAGCGTGGTGACGACCCGCGTCACCCACTCGGCTTCGCCCGTCAGGTCGATTCCCTGGAGGTCTTCACGGTCGGTGACGGTGACGGTGTAGGACCCGTTGGCGAATTCCGGCCCGAAACGGTCCCGGACCCTGGGAGACGGGTCGGCGACCTCGAACCCGGAATCCAGTGCAAGCCTGGTAAGAGCCGTGCTGTAGATGCCTCGAATTTTGAGTCGCGGGGACATTGGCGAGATTCTCCTTCACCCTGTGCGCGGGGCCGGCAAGCGGGCGTAAAGGACCGCGGCAAACCCGGCCCTTATCCCTTTTTCCGGCGGTCGGCTGCCGTCGATTCCGACCAAGGCTTTTTCAAAGCAGCGAGAAATACCGGCAAAAACAGCTTTCAGCCTACTATTAAGCATTTTACAGAAGATGGAAAGAGATCCGCGTGTTTTGACTTCGCCGGGTTGTAACGTTTTTGACTATTCCAAACCGGTCACTATCTTCCCGGATAGCCGCCCGGCAGCCGATCAAGGCAGCCGGCCCAAGTCCCCAAACCTGCGAGGAGGATGTGATGCGTATCCCCAAAACCAAAAAGGCCCCGGTTTTCGCCCTGGCCCTGGTGCTCCTGTTTGCCTTTGCCGCCTACGGATGGGAGGCGCCCCTGATAACCAGGGACGACCTCAAGGCGACCCTCGGGAAACCGAACCTGATCGTGCTGGACGTCAGGACCGACGGCGACTGGGCCGCCAGCCAGTGGAAGATCCTGGGCGCCGTGCGCGAGGAACCCGACCGCGTGCAGTCCTGGATGAACAAGTATCCGAAAGACAAAACGCTCGTTCTCTACTGCGCCTGACCTCACGAAGCCACGAGCGCCCGGGTGGCGCGACAACTGGCAAACGCCGGATTCAGCAACGTCTACGTGTTGAAAGGAGGCTGGGACTACTGGGAGGAAGGCAAGTACCCGGTGGAAAAGAAATAGAACCGCCCCGTTCCGTCTCATACCAATTGCGTTCAAGTCGTGCACGAACCGATGGGTTCCGCTCCGCTCCACCTATCCTACGATGGACGTCAATTGCAGGATGGGTGGAGTCCCGCATCGAGCGGGACGCAACCCATCCTGCGCCAATCTTGAACGCAATTAATCATGATGCCTCGCCTCACCCGCGAAGCATGAAAATTCTATTTTCAAGGCAAATTCGTCTCCGGACGGCGGCCCCGTTTTTTTCCCGGACGGGACCGTCGTCACCGCGGGGCGTCCCGGAAGCCCATTTCGAGCTGGACGCCGCTCTTGTCCAGCTCGTTTCCCCATTGCTCCCAGTTCTGCCGCCTCGTTCGGGCGAAAAGCTCCAGGTAGGGGCCGGGGCTGCATTTTTCGATGATATCGTAGAGTTCGTCGGGTTTTCGGGAATGTTCCCGTTTCCGGCTCCGGATCATGTTCACCTGCCGCCTTCCGGGCTGCAGGGTGCGGCAGCTTCCCCGGACGCCGAACAGGACCAGTTCGGTGACGTTTCTGAAATAGAACCCCACGCCCCGGCCGTCCGG
>LUZZ01000345.1 GCA_001603845.1 Syntrophobacterales bacterium Delta_01
AGAAAGGCCCCGGATTCCCGCCCGGAAACGCTGTGGGAATGACGATTTTGGTGGTGTTCCCTTATCTGTGAAGTCCTACGTTTGTGCGCAGCAAGCCCAATAGCCGTGCCCGTCCAAGCATTCCGGTGCCTCGTCCCCATACCGCTATGCAACCCCTTCAGGGTATCTTCAATTGTATAGCACATCGTTCCCAGGGTGGCTCACGCGACCCTGGGCTATCCTATGCAGCCCCTTCGGGGCAACGAATTGCGCTCCAGCTGGGAACCGGCGGGCCGGCAGAAAGGCCCCGGATTCCCGCCCGGAAACGCTGTGGGAATGACGATTTTGGTGGTGTTCCTTATCTGTGAAGTCCCACGATTGTGCGCAACAAGCCCACTAGCCGTGCCCGCCCAAGCATTCCGGTGCTTCGTCCCCATACCGCTATGTAACCCCTTCAGGGTATCTTCAATTGTATGGCACATCGTTCCCAGGGTGGCTCACGCGACCCTGGGCTATCCTATGCAGCCCCTTCGGGGCAACGAATTCCGCTCCAGCTTGTGGAAACCGGCGGGCCGGCAGAAAGCCCCCGGATTCCCGCTCGGAAGCGCCGTGGGAATGACGATTTTGGTGGTGTTCCTTATCTGTGAAGTCCCACGATTGTGCGCAACAAGCCCACTAGCCGTGCCCGCCCAAGCATTCCGGTGCCTCGTCCCCATACCGAAGCGCGGCACCCGGCAACTCACAACCGGCTAACACCACCGGTCGCGGGTGGTCGGGTGGAGGTGGATGTCTTTGGGAACGGGCAGGGACAAGTTGAGGATGCACCGTTTGACCAGTTCCTCGACGGCGGCCATCATGCTGTCCTCGGTGCCGGTCCACCTGCGGATTGCTTCTTCGAGGGTGGGGGGAGCCCCCTGGTCGATGAGGGCGCACAGCAGTATATAAAGGGAAGTGGCTTCCACACTGAGCTGCATTTCGAAAATAGCACGATCCATGTTCATCTTTTTTCTCCCCGGTTTTTTGCAAGCATCGCCCTTCGCTTGTTGCGCGCGGGGATGCCCTAATCGTCCTCTTCGCCCGCCTGAAGCGCCGCCGCAGCGCGAACCAGGATTCGGCCGAAAAGCTGGGCCATGGCAAATATCAGGTCCAGCGAGGCGAAATGCAAGGTGATGGTCTCGTCGAAAAGGATGTGGAAGGCCGGGCTGAATTCTTCGTCACCCAGCCAGAATACGATCAACAGCGGTATCCTGGGCAGGAGCCGGAACCGGTAGGATATGTCTCCCAGGCTGGTCTGCTCGCCGCCGACCGCCTGCGCCACGGTGTGGAGAAGCTCGGGCCTGGGGTTGAAGGCTTCGATGAGCGTCTCGGTGGGCAGGGTGTGGTGTTTGTTGAAAAACAGGGTCCCTCCCGGAAGGTCCTTTTCGCTCACCCACTTGCCGGAAAGCGGTACGTCCACGGAATCGAGCAGGTAGTGCAGGATCACCAGGCAGAGCTGAAAATCCTGCGAAGAAGCCGGTTCCTGTCCGGTTAGTTCCAGCCTGCGGAGTTCCGGGTAGACCACGATATCGGCGTTGAAGAAAGGAACGGTGTAGGCGCCGGCATCGGGATCGAACCGCACCATGGCGTTGCGGGCGATCTCTTCCGGGTCGGCCAGGCTCAGCTTTTCCCACAGGAGCGGATCGATTTCCGCGGCGTCGGTAAAGATGGGCTTGGCCTTTTGAAGGTCTTCCACCAAATCTTCGATTATTTCCAGTGCCTGCGGTTCCATTTCTTTGGGCACCAGGACTCGCCCCCAGCCTTTCTGGGTGATGAACAGGCCGCTGTAGGGGGTTTCCTCGAACCTGCGAAGAATCGCCGGGATGCCTTCCTGCGCGAGAGCGTCCATCAGCAGGTCCGCCTCGAACCGGTTGGCTAGTGTGTGTACCGATACAAAATCAGAATCCAGGTCGGTCATGGTTTGATCGATTCGCTTTCCTTGCCTGCTCCCCCGGCGAACCCCGGCCCGCGCGGGGCTTCCTGCCGGAAGGTCGGGCTATATTACCCTTTTGCGCCCAAAACCCGAAGCCTTTTATTCCTGCCAAAACGGCACAAAATATTATATAAATACACGCCCGCTCCGCACGGGCGGATTTGCGGCGGCACGTTTCATTACAATGTAATTATCGTCAAGCGCGCAGGAGGTCTCTTGAATATACTGGTCACCGGAGGGGCAGGGTATATCGGCTCCCACACTTCAAAGCTTCTGAAACAGTCGGGGCATGTTCCCGTGGTTTTCGACAACCTGTCCAACGGCTGGGCCGAGTGGGTGAAGTTCGGCCCGTTCGCCTTCGGAGACATTCGAAACGAAGAGGCCCTGTTCCGAGCGCTGGCCGGTTTTCAGATAGACGCCGTGATCCACTTCGCGGCCAAGGCCTACGTCGAGGAATCCACGCGGCTTCCCGAGGAATATTTCGACAACAACGTGGCGGGCACCGTTGCCCTCCTGAAGGCTATGAAGCGGGCGGGAACCAAAATATTGGTGTTCTCCAGTTCGTGCGCCACCTACGGAAACGCCACCACCCCCACCCTGCGGGAGGACCATCCGCAGGTCCCGACCAATCCCTACGGCCTCTCGAAACTCATGTGCGAGAAGGTGATCTCCACGGTGGCGCCCGTTGTGGGCATCCGGTTCGCCATGCTGCGCTACTTCAACGTGATAGGAAACGACCCGGAAGGCGAAATATTCGAAAAACACGTGCCCGAAACCCACGTACTGCCCAACCTGATCGGCGCGGCCTTTACGGGAGGGTCCTTTTCCCTTTTCGGCACCGACCACGACACCCCCGACGGCACCGCCATCCGGGACTACGTGCACGTCATGGACCTCGCCCAGGCGCACATCCGGGCCATCGACATGCTC
>LUZZ01000034.1 GCA_001603845.1 Syntrophobacterales bacterium Delta_01
AAGAGAGGAACAGAAAAAGGCCTTCCGCCCCCTCGGAAGGCCTTTTCCTCGTTTTGCACATTTTTATTTACGCAGCGATCCCGCCGTTTTCAATCTGCCTGCCGAAACGGTCCCGTACCGGGCGTCTCCCCGCGTTATGCCTTCCACTCCTCGATTACCGGATTGCGCAGCACCCCGATTTTTTCGATTTCAACCTCCACGACGTCGCCGTGTTGGATGCGGCCGACGCCCTTGGGGGTCCCGGTGGCAATGATATCGCCGGGCATCAGCGTGAAATTTTTGGATACGAACGCGATGGTCCGGGCCACGGAAAAGATCATCATGGAGGTGTTGGACTCCTGGACGGTCTTGCCGTTCAAGCGGCACTGAATCGCCAGGTCCTGGGGATCTCCCAGATCTTGGGGTGAAACGATCCGGGGGCCGATAGGACCGAAGGTGTCCAGGGACTTGCCGCGGAACCACCCGGTGCGGTCGGCGATCTGGATGTTTCGCTGGCTCACATCGTTCATGCAGGTGTAGCCGAATACGTAGTCCAGGGCATCTTCGGCGGCCGCCTTTCTGCACTTTCTGCCGATGATCACCGCCAGTTCGGCTTCGTAATCGGTCCGCAGGTCCTCGAATCCGTAGTCGAGCACGAACGAGGGGACCACGATGGGTTCTCCCGGCCCGATGAGCACGTTGGGGGTCTTGGCGAAAAGGACCGGTTCTTCCGGGACATCCGGCGCGTAGCCGCCCATCTTGATCGAATAGCTGTCGGATATGTGACTGCGGTAGTTGATTCCCAGCGCTATGATCTTGCTGGGGTTCAGCTCGTACGGGCTGTTGCTGTTGGAAACCGGTAACGCTACCATACTCTCCTCAGTAAAAAAGATGGAAGCGAAAGGACCGACGGTGGCCGGTCCCGCCGCCGGCTATTACTTTTCGGGCACCGCGGGCATGGAGATTTTCCGGTAGCCGGCCGGAATCTCGAAAATTGAATCCTCCACGGGACCTTCCTTGACATTGCGGTATATCATGGTAACTTCGGCATCTTCTACCTTAATCGGAAACGGGAATTTCTTGGATATCCAGATGAAGGTCTTTTCACCGTCTTCGATGTTTTCGTATTTTTTACATTCCAGGCCGGAAACGACTTCATCGCCCAGGTACTTGGATTGCTTTTCCTTCTCGGCGGTCCATTCTTCGAAGGTTTTGTCCTCGGACTGGTAGGGCATCTCCATGTACGTTTTTTCTTCCGGGGTGAGCATCCAGGTGACCTTCTTGTCCTGGCGGATGATCATGATCTGCGTTTCGTTTTCTTCCGTGGTTTCCTGCCTGATTTTGTCGCCTTTGACGTAAATCTTGCCGGTGGTGGCCTCATCGCCTTTGGGCTGGATGACCATGTCCGCGGAAAAATCAACGGCGCCAGCCGATCCGCACATGCCGAAAGCAAGGAGTGCAAAGGCGAGCTGGAACAGTACCGTGACTGAAAACCGCTTGTATCTCATTGTATTACCTCGCTGTGTACTGTTGAATAGGAGAATCGTTTTCGCCGGATTGCGGGCTGGCCAAGGTGGGAAAAACCAGTCCGTCCGACGAACAGGGGGGTTATATTGTACTCGCCGATGAGTGTCAATACCATGCGCAAATGCAGGCCCCAAGCGCGCTGGACAGCCTCGTCGGGAGCGGAAGGGCAGCCGGATGCAGCCTGAAAAAAAGCTCCCCTTCCTGGCGGAAAAAGACGGCGGAACGCTCATCTCCGTCTACGTGCAGCCCAAGGCGTCGAAAAACGAACTGGCCGGCCTGTTCGAAGAACGGCTCAAGCTGCGCGTGTGCGCCCCTCCGGTGGAAGGCGAAGCCAACCGGGAGTGCATCAAGTTTTTCGCCGCTCTCCTGGGCCTTTCCAAGTCCGAAGTCCGGCTGCTCAAGGGGGCTTCGTCCCGCCGGAAAACTTTCCTCGTTCCAATGACCATGGAGCAGGTTGCAAAAAAGATAAAGGACGCCGACCGGTGAAACCGGCTCCGCAGGCGGCGCCGGGACGTTTCTTTTTGTAAATTGAATGCCGGTCTGCTAAAAGAACAAACCAAGACACCTTACAACTCTTCCTGGTTTTTCTCATCTTCAAAGGTTGTCGCCGACATACCGGCCGTTTACGACAATGGTCCGGTGCATTCGCAGCTTTTTCTGTGCCGCCGCCGGGGTCATGGGTACCCCGCGCCCCGGGGAGGCGGATCTTTGTCCGACAGACGATGTCGAGCATGACGGTCCTGTCGACGCTAATTCATGTTCACCAGGAGGATACTATGCAAGAAGCCGTTATCGTGAGCGCCGTTCGCACTCCGCTTGGAAGCTTCAACGGTTCCCTGAGCAAGATGGGAGCCACCAGGCTGGGTGCGATCGCGATAGAGGAAGCCGTAAAGCGCGCCGGAATTGACAAGGAAAAGGTGGACGAAGCCATCATGGGGATGGTGCTTCCCTGCGGATACGGGCAAAACCCGGCCAAGCAGGCGACGGTCCTGGCCGGAATGCCCTGGGAGGTGGAGTGCATCACGGTGAACAAGGTGTGCGGCTCGGGCCTCAAGGCGGTCATGCTTGCCGCGCACGCGGTGCAGGTGGGGGATGCCGAAGTGGTGGTGGCGGGCGGCATGGAAAGCATGAGCATGGCCCCCTACTACCTGGAAAAGGCGCGGGACGGCTACCGGATGGGCAACGGGGTCATCTACGACCACATGGTGCACGATGGGCTGTGGGACGTGGTGAACGATTTCCACATGGGCATCTCCAACGAGCTGTGCAGTGAAAAATACGGGGTTACCCGCGAAGACCAGGACAGGTACGCGGCCGAATCGTATCGAAGATCCCTTGCAGCCATTGCCGGCGGCAAATTCGAACAGGAGATCGTCCCGGTGGAGCTGCCGGGCCGCAAGGGCGAAAAGACCATATTCCGCATCGATGAGTGCCCGCGGGAAACCTCGTTCGAATCCCTGGCCAGGATGCGCCCGGCGTTCAAGGAGGGAGGGGTCACCACGGCCGGCAACGCTTCGGTGATAAGCGACGGGGCGGCGGCGGTGGTGGTTATGTCCAGGCGGAAAGCGGAAGAGCTGGGGTGCGAGGTGCTGGCATCCATCGGGGCCCAGGCGTCGGCCAGCATCGAAATGAGATACGTCCTGGTGGCCCCCATGCAGGCTATCCCCAAGTGTCTGAAAAAAGAGGGGATCGGCACCGCGGACGTTGATATTTTCGAAGTCAACGAGGCGTTCAGCGGGTCCACAGTGGCCGTGATGAAGGAGTTGAAGCTGGACCACTCGAAGGTCAACGTGAACGGGGGAAGCGTCTCCCTGGGGCACCCCATCGGGGCCAGCGGCTGCCGGCTCCTGGTGACGATTCTCTATGAAATGATGCGCAGCGGTAAAAAGGCGGGCCTCGTGTCGCTGTGTCTCGGCGGCGGCGAGGCCGTGGCGATGGTGGTCAGGCGCTAAGTCCAAGAGGCGGCAAAGGAGGGAATTTTTCAATGGAGATCACTACATTCGGTGTTATCGGCGCGGGCCAGATGGGAAGCGGCATTGCACTCACCGCGGCGCTCAGCGGGCTCCAGGTGATTATGAACGACATAAAAGACGAATTCGTGGAGCGCGGCCTCAAAAGCATCAGCGGCATCCTTTCCAAGAACGTCGAGAAGGGGAAACTGAGCGCGGAGGAGAAAGAGGCGGCTCTCGGGCGCATCAAACCCAGCGTCAGCCTGGCCGATATGGCGCCCGCCGACTATGTGGTCGAGGCGGCGAGCGAAAACGAGAAGATCAAGTTCGAGGTGTTCCGGGTGCTGGATTCGACGTGCGGGCCGGAAACGATCCTGGCCAGCAACACCTCTTCCATTCCCATCGGCCGGATAGCTTCCTGTACCAAAAGGCCGGACAAGGTGATCGGAATGCACTTCATGAACCCGGTGCCGGTGATGAAGCTGGTGGAGGTGATCCGGGGAATCGCCACGTCCGACGCAACGTTTCAGACCACCTGGGACCTTGCCCTGAAGTTCGGCAAGACCCCGGCGCTCGCCAATGACTATCCCGGCTTCGTCGCCAACCGCATCCTGATGCCCATGATCAACGAAGCGGTCTATTGCCTCTACCACGGGGTAGGGACCCGTGAGGACATCGACACCGTAATGCGGCTCGGGATGAACCATCCCATGGGGCCGCTGGCGCTGGCCGACCTGATCGGCCTCGACACCTGCCTGGCCATCATGGAAACCCTCTACGACGGGTTTTGCGATTCGAAGTACCGTCCCTGCCCGCTGCTGCGAAGGTATGTCGAGGCGGGCTGGATGGGCCGCAAAACCGGCCGCGGGTTCTACGAGTATGCCTGAGCGGCGCGGGAAGCGCGGCTGGTGCCTGATCCCGAGTTGCATTCGAACTGGTATCGAAACGATGCCGTAGCAGAGTGGGGGTGTTTTATCCCCGCGCCTCCACGCCGCTTTGCGGCTTAATCCGGGGGAGCGGGAAAGGGGCTGTTGCCGAAATCCAAAATCTCGGTCGGGTACCGCAAAATAGCGTAGGCCGCTCCCTTCCCCTGGTGGAAGGGCCGGGGCAGGGGGAGTAAGTCCCTGAAAATACGACACCCTCCCCTAACCCCTCCCATCGCAGGGAGGGGGATTTTCGTTCATTCCGCTATCGGCCCACCCTGGTATCCTTTTCGGCAACAGCCCCGAGAGCCTTCCCCGCTCTTTTGAAAGACCAGTCTGAACGCAATTACTCATGATGCCTCGCCTCACCCGCGAAGCATGAAAATTCTATTTTCAAGGTAAACTGGTCGCATCCACATTCGGGCGGCGGCCTTTTCGGCCGTGCCAGCCCTTGTACAGCCGCTGTTTCGCAGTTGGTTTTAACACTGAATCCCATAAATGATTTTGGAGGAATTCGAGCATGGACTTCGAGCTCACCGAAGAGCAGAAAATGATCCAGGACA
>LUZZ01000346.1 GCA_001603845.1 Syntrophobacterales bacterium Delta_01
ATGCAGGCGCGCCTTCCATCCGCCACCGGCGACCCGCCTCAAAAGGACAATCCGCACAACGGTCGAGTCCAAACTAATTTCTATTACCACAAAACGCCCCCCCTTTTAACCACTGTCTTGACCCGACGCGCGCAAAAACCGTAACCGGCGGTTTCGAATTTTGCATGGTTTTTACTGCACCCGGACGGACCTCTTGAGACGCCTGGCTGTAACAATTGGAATTAAATGTAAATTTTTCTAGACCAATGCGGGAATGAATATTGCTCTAATGTAAACCGGATTGAAGTAGTCGGCGTCTTATCTTCCAAACTCCCGAACCGCGGGCCGGAAATTGTAGGGACAGCTTGGGAAGTTGCGAAAATTTATGCATGTTTCGCTATTATTGTGCCGAATAGGTTGATCAGCGAAAATTGTGCGGCATGATTGCAGCATTTGTGGAGCCGGGCTCGCCGGATATTTGAAAGGAATAGTATAAGGGACCGAATGGTCTAGAAGGGGGAAATGATCGATGGACATCTTGAAGAGAGGCGCTTGGCTGGCATGCGCGCTGATTTTTGCCGCCGGCCTGGTCTCACTGCCCGCGGCGGGAGTTTGCGCAACCGAGGAACCCACCCTGGTCGGGCGTATTTCCTTCACTGAAGGGGAAATTCTGCGCTACGTCCCGGACACCAAGGACTGGGTGGCTACCGTAAAGGATGCCCCGTTCGGCCTGGACGACGCGCTTTACTCGGACCAGTCCGCGCGGGCAGAATTCATCATGCCCAACGGGGTGTGGGTGCGTATCGGCGGAAGCACTCAGATCCAGTTGATCGCGCTCAAGGACGACGTGGGGGAAATGGACGTGGCGGCGGGCGTCGCCCGGTTCTATAACAAGAGTTCCGACGCCGCGCTGAAGGTGACCACCCCGTTCGGCTACGTTCTGTCCGATCCTGGTTCGGCATTCGATGTCTACGTGGGCGACCAGTCGGTGGAAGTGACCGCGCTGAGCGGCAACGTGGATTTCATTCACCAGGAGAGCGGTGCGAAATACGACGTGGGGGCGGGTTCCGAGTCGATCGTCGCCGACGACAAACAGGTGGCGGCCGGCGAGGGGACGGTGGACGAGTCCTGGGACGAATGGAACTCGACGCGCGACAGCCTGTGGGCCAAGCGGACGGAGGTAAAAGGCGATTCGGTGAACTACCTGCCGCCGCAACTCGATGACGAGGCCTACGAGCTTGAAGAAAACGGGAGATGGGAACGGGTCTACTACGATGGGGAATACCAGAATTTCTGGCGCCCGACCGCGGTGGCGCCGGGTTGGCGTCCGTTTACCGTCGGCCGGTGGACGGAATGGTACGGCGACCAGTGCTGGGTGCCGGCGGAACCCTTCGGGTACGTGACGCACCACTACGGGAACTGGGTGTTCGTAAACAACGCCTGGTACTGGGCGCCTCCGTTGGCGCGGCCCGTGGCCCGTGGGCCGTTCCAGGGCTACGCGTGGTACCCGGGCCGGGTGGCCTGGATTTCGGATGCCGACGATATCGGCTGGGTACCGCTTGCTCCGACCGAAGTCTATTACGCTCACCGGCCGTGGGGCTGGCGGACGACGGTCATTACCGCCGCACCGGTAACGGTGAGCATCGGCGCTCTCGCCTTCGCCGGGTTCGGGGCCGTGGTGGTGCCGCAGGCCCGGTTCTACGGCGTTCCCAGCTATGCGCCCGTGGTGGTGGCCGGCATGACTCCGGGAAGGATACGGGCTTTCAGTGCGGCACCGGTCATCAACCGGACGGTCATCTATAATCGGACCATCATCCACGAAAGAAACAGGTACAATTTTTCGACCGTGCACGTAGCGGCGAAGCCGCACATGGACGTGGTGCGAAGAATCGAGCACAACCGGCAGTTGGCGACGCGCGCCGGGGGCATAACGCCGGCGACATTGAAGCGGGGCGCGGCGGGAGCCGCCGTGGGCAGGCCTGTGAAGGGGCACGGCCCCGGAATGGGAGTCCAGCCGCCGAGAGTCAGCAATAAAATCGTTCCCGCCAACCAGGTTTCCGCTCCCAGGAGCAGCGTGCAATTCAAGCCCACCGCTTTGAAGCCCACGCCCAAGCAGGCGCGCACGCTGCCTGCGGGCGCCACCGGAGGGGCGGCGGGGGCCGGCCGTACCATGGGACCCGGCACCAGGCAGGGGGGAGCGGGAATTCGTCCGTCCACACCGGGCCAGACCGCGGTGCCCGGGGTAAGACCGGCCACGCCGGGAACGGCGGCAGGCGGGCAGGCGGTCACACCCGGGGCCAGGCAGCGGCCGGTTCCCCCGACAAGAGCGGGTCAGGGCACCGTCGCACCGGGGGTAAGCCAGGGCACGCCGGGGACGGCGGCGGGCGGACAGGCCGTTTCGCCCGCAACCAGGCAGCGGCCGATTCCTCCAACGAGAGCGGGCCAGGGCACCACCGCACCGGGCCAGGGGACGGCGACCCGGATCATCACGGGTCCGGGACGCACAGGCACACCGGGGACTCAGCCGGCATCCCGCGGTGCAGGGCCGGGTGTTTCATCTCCGGGCGCCACGGGCACCATGCCCGGCCAGGTGCGGCCGGCAACGCCCCGCACCCCTTCGGGGATAACTCCCGCCACCCAGCCCGGGCAGAGAGTCACGCCTTCCGGACAGACGCCCTCCAGGTTGGCTCCGGGGACTCAGCCGACAACGCGCGGCGGAGGAGCGGGCATGTCATCTCCGGGCGCCGCGGGCACCGTGCCCGGCCAGGTGCGGCCGGCAACGCCCCGCACCCCTTCGCGGGTGACGCCCGCCACCCAGCCCGGACAAGGGAGCCAGCCTCAGTCCCGGACGCCTTCGCGGATGTCTCCTCAGACGCAGACCCCGCAGCGGATGACGCCCGCCACCCAACCCGGACAGGGGATTCAGCCTCAGTCCCGGATGCCTTCGCGGGTGTCTCCCCAGGCGCAGCCCACCCACAGGGTTCAGCCCCAGGCGCAGACCCCTAATCGGGTGTCCACGCAGGCGCAGCCCGTGCGCAGGGTCCAGCCTCAAGCCCAGACCCCCGCGAGGGTAACGCCGCAGGCACAACCCGTTCACAGGGCCCAGCCCCAGGTGCAGGCGCCCGCACGGCAGGCTCCGGCCCAGGCTCGGCAGGCTCAGCCCAAGCAGGGCCAGAAAAAGCCGAAGCCCGGCGAACCCGGCTACGTGCCCGGGCGGTAACGGGAGAAGGATTCCGGGGATTTTCGCCGAAGGAGTGCAGCGCTGGAGACCGAACTGCCTCCGCGTGATCTCCATAAAAGATGAAACAAACAGGGCCGGAAGGGAGACAGTCCCTTTCGGCCCTCGTTATTTGCCGCTTGTCGCCCGCAAAGGCTCAAGTCACGCTGCGGTCAAAATGGTATCGAAACCATGCGCCAAGAGCATGGGGAGCTTCGCCTCCACGCCCCAATGTTGTTGACTTCAGGCTCCTCCCCCTTTGATGGGGGAGGCAGGGTGGGGGTAAAAAGCTGAGCGATATCAACCTCCTGCCCCTCACGCCAATGGAGGGGGAGTTCATGGAGCGTCGCCCCTAAAGTCAACAGCGTTGCCCTCCACCCCGCGCCGCTTCGCGGTTCAATTCGGGGCGGGCGGGTCCTCGAATCCCGCCCCCCGCCGTGTCCGGCACATCCCGAAAACCGGTCCCGAAACCTTTACCGGATGTAGAACGAGAACGGAAAGAACGGGAACCACAAACCGTAGTAGTACGGATAGTAGTAATTACGGTAGTAGGGATAGTAATACGGCCTGTAATAGGGCCTGTAATAAGGCCGGTAGTAGCCGTAGTAGTAGGGCCTGTAGAAGTGGCGATGGTGATAGTACGGACGATAGTGGTGGTACGGGCGATAGTGGTACGAACGTTGGTGATATCCCTGCGAATAGGCGGGTGCAGCCGTTGCCAGGACGCCAATCGCCGCAACCGCAAGTGCTAGAGCTTTGATTTTCCCAGTGATTTTCATGGCCTAACCTCCCCGGACCGGAACCTGGATCCTGAAAACGGCACCCCCGCGGTCCTTCCTGAATTTCCTCACTTTACTATTTGGACGCCCGGGGGGCGAAAATTGTTCACAAACAGATAAAATTTTCCGCCGTAAAGCCGCGGTTCGCAAAAAGGGGGGCGGGAAAAGCGGGCGAAAAGGGACCGAAACTTCGCGCCGCATGCTCCCCGCGCCCGGCGCCGGCGCGCTCTACTTCCCGGGGCCGTACATGTAGTCCCGCACCAGGGGCAGGTCGTTTCTCAGGCCGTTGGAAAAAAGGACCTGGTAGACGCGGTTGCCGTCGTATTGAAAGCTGGCGCGCGATGCCTGCAAATAGAGCCTCCACATGCGCACGAATTTTTTTCCGAACATCTCTTCGACCTTGCCGACGTTTTTTTCGAACCGGGCTATCCAGTGTTCCAGCGTACGGGCGTAGTGCGGCCGCAGGTTTTCAATGTCCAGGATGCAAAATCCCACTCGGCCCATTTCGCGCACCGTTTCAGCCAGGTTCGGGATATAGCCTCCGGGGAAGATGTTTTGAAGAATCCAGGTGTCGGTGGGCGTATCCACGTCCTTGGCGATGGTGTGGAGCAACCCGAGGCCCCCCGGCTTCAGCAGCCCGGCGACCTTTTTCATGTAGACGGGAATAAACTCTCTGCCCACGTGCTCGAACATCCCGATGGAAACGAACTTGTCGAAGGTCCCGGCAAGTTCCCGGTAGTCCTTCAAAGATACCTGGACGCGGTCCGCCAGGCCCAGCTTCTCCGCCCTGGCCGATGCGAATTCGAGCTGGTTGCGCGAAAGCGTGTTGCCCACGCCCCGGACGCCGTACCGGTCCGCGCAGTGGATGAGCATTCCCCCCCACCCGCAGCCGATGTCCAGGAGGGTTTCACCGGGCGTCAGCATGAGCTTTCGGGCGATGTGTTCGAACTTGTTGCGCTGAGCCTGCTCCAGGGAATCCGTTTCATGCCTGAAGTAGGCGCACGAATACGTGAGGGTCTCGTCCAGGAACAGGGCGTAGAAATCGCTGGAACGGCCGTAATGGTATTCGATGTTGCTGCGGGCCTGTGTGGGCAGAGACCGTGTTTTCAGATAAAAGGGAAGAAAGCGGAGTTTTTTCCAAAACGACTGGGCGTTTTCATCGAACTGAATCTCCAGGCCGAGCCGCAGCAACTCCTGCAGGTCGCCTTCCACTGCGATTTCGCCGCTGACGTATGCGTCTCCGAACCCGTGGAACCCTCCGCTGAACAATTGCCTGACCGCACCCGGGGTGTTGATCCTCAGGACTGCCGCCGGTGTTCCGTTGCCCACGGCAATCCTCTCTCCGTCCCATAGATTGAAAGCAAAAGAGGCGGAAGGATCAGCCCGGTTCATGGCGGCGGCGAGTTCTCTTAAAGCTTCCTTCATCTCACCCGCGCCCCTTTCTGTGCTTTGCGGGCGCCGCCGCCGTCGGCTCGATCCATGCCGCAAACAGGCGGCCGCCCGTTTGGGATTTATCGTATAACCTTATACTCAGCCTCCCGAGCTGAAAAGATAAAATTTCCTTGACCCAGGTCAATGCCGGCTGTCAAACCCCCGGTTATTACTGTTCGGCGACGGTAACCCGGGTTCTGCGAAGGAGGCTTGCCATGATGTGGACGGAAGAGGCGGAGAAGGCGGTGGGAAGAGTCCCCTTCTTTGTTCGAAAGAAAGTGAGAGGCTATGTCGAGGAAGAAGCGGCCCGCCGGGGCGCGGAGCGGGTAGGGATCGAGCACGTCGAGGCCTGCCGGAAGCGGTTTCTTTCCGGCAGTGGAATGGAAAAGGAGATCCGGGGATTCCGGGTGGAGACCTGCTTCGGGACGGGAGGGTGTGAAAACCGGACCGTGGACAGCGTCCGGCTGGCCGCCGACCTGGAAGGGATCCTTTCCCGGCGCGATTTCGCCTCCTTTTTAAAGCAGCGGGTGGACGGCGGCCTGAAATTTCACCATGAACTTCGCGTTTCGATTTCGGACTGCCCCAATGCCTGCTCGCGGCCGCAGATCGTGGACATCGGCATCATCGGGGCGCGCCGTCCGCGGATTTCCGAAGAGCCCTGTACGGGCTGCGGGGCCTGCGAGCGCGCCTGCCGGGAAGATGCCGTGCGGGGCGGAGACGGCGGGGGCGAGCCCCCGGTTCTGGACGCCGGCCGCTGCGTGGGGTGCGGCAAATGCCTGGACGCATGTCCTTCGGGCACGCTGGCGGAAGGGGTTCGGGGATACCGCATCCTGGTCGGAGGCAAGCTGGGGAGACACCCCGGGCTCGGGCGGGAACTGGACGGGATACACTCCGAGGCGGAGGTTTCAGAAACGGTCGAGCGCTGCCTGGACCTCTACTTCCGGCACAACCGGGAAGGGGAGCGCCTGGGGTCGATCCTCGACCGGACCGGAATCGAGTGCCTCAAGGACCGCACAAACCCCGGGTGAAAGGCGGTGGGCACGGTGAAGGGGTGCCCACCCACGAAGTTGCGTCTTAGCGTGAGCCGAAAGCCAACGGGACTCGGCGATAATCACTCCGCGAGCACGGCCGCGCCTTCCCGCCTCGGCAGGTCGGGTTGGGCGGTTTGCTTCGGCGCTTCGCTTTTTAAAAACACGATGCCCAGCGGCGGCAGCACCAGGGACACCGAGTAGTACTGCCCGTGGGACGGGATGGGCACCGCCTCCACTCCGCCGAAATTGCCGTAGCCGCTTCCTCGGTACGTCTTGGAGTCGCTGTTGAGCATCTCGTGCCACACCCCGCCCCGCGGTACGCCGAACCGGTAATTGGTGCGCGGGACCGGCGTAAAATTGGCCGCGACCAGCACGATGTCTTCGGTCGTTTCCGGTTTTCTCAGGAAGGCGATGATGCTCGAATCGGCATCGCGGAAATCCACCCACTCGAACCCCTGCCCGCTGAAATCGAACTGGTGCATGGCCGGTTCGGTGCGGTAGAACCGGTTGAGGTCCCGGACCCACGCCTGCACGCCCTGGTGGAAGGGGGAGTCGAGCAGGTGCCAGTCCAGGCTTTTTTCGTGGTACCACTCGTCCCACTGGCCGAACTCGCCGCCCATGAACAGGAGCTTCTTGCCGGGCTCGCCGAACATGTAGCCGAGCAGCAGGCGCAGGTTGGCGAATTTTTGCCAGTCGTCTCCCGGCATCTTCTGGAGAAGCGACCCCTTGCCGTACACCACTTCGTCGTGGGACAGGGGGAGGATGAAGTTTTCGAAAAAGGCGTACCAGATGTTGAAGGTCAGAAGGTTCTGGTGGAACTTGCGGTAAACGGAGTCTTTCGAGAAATATTCCAGGGTGTCGTGCATCCAGCCCATGTTCCACTTCATGCCGAACCCCAGGCCGCCCACGTAGGCCGGCCGGGACACCATGGGCCACGACGTCGATTCCTCGGCGATGGTCTGCACGTCGGGGTATTCCTGGTAGACCACCTCGTTCAACCGCTTGATGAAAGCGATTGCATCCAGGTTCTCCCTGCCCCCGAACATGTTGGGGATCCACTCGCCTTCGTTGCGCGCGTAGTCCAGGTACAGCATGGAGGCCACGGCGTCCACCCGCAGCCCGTCGGCGTGGTACTTGTCCAGCCAGAACAGGGCGCTGCTGGTCAGAAACGCTCTCACTTCATAGCGGCCGTGGTTGAAAATGTAGCTGTTCCACTCGGGGTGGAAGCCTTTTTTGGGGTCTTCGTGTTCGAACAGGTGAGTGCCGTCGAAAAAGGTGAGGCCGAATTCATCGCTCGGAAAATGGGACGGGACCCAGTCCAGCAGGACCCCGATGCCGCTTTTGTGAAGCGTATCGATGAGGTACATGAAATCCTGCGGCGTGCCGTACCGGGAACTCGGCGCGAAGTAGCCCAGGGTCTGGTACCCCCAGGAACCGTAGAACGGGTGTTCCATGATGGGCAGGAACTCGACGTGGGTGAACCCGGTTTGCAGCAGGTACTCGGGCAGGTATTCGGCCATTTCCCTGTAGGTGAGCCACCGGTTGTCCTCCTCGGCGACCCTTCTCCACGAGCCGAGATGCACCTCGTAGATCGAGCAGGGGGCGCCGAGCGAATTGGCGGCCGCGCGCGACTGCATCCATTCCCGGTCGTTCCACTCGTAGCCGATGTCCCACACCACGGAAGCCGTCCTGGGGGGCGTTTCCCACATCAGGGCGAACGGGTCGCCCTTGTCCACCTGGTAGCCGTTATGCTTCGATACGATGTGGTACTTGTAGAGCGCGCCGTTGCCGATGCCCGGAATGAACCCCTGGAAGATGCCCGACCCGTCCCAGCGGACGGCCAGGGGGTGGGAATCGCGGCTCCAGCCGTTGAAGTCCCCGGAGACGAACACCCGCTCGGCGTTGGGCGCCCACACGGCGAAGAAAGTCCCCTCCACTCCGTCCACAACGGCACGGTGCGACCCCAGCTTCTCGTAGAGCCTGAAGTGGTTTCCCTCTTTGAACAGGTACGTGTCGTGATCCGTGATCAGGCTGAATTCGTAGTTGACCGCAGACTGGCTCATCGATTGTCTCACTCCTTTTTGGGGCTCGGACTCGCGCTGTCCAGAAGATAGCGTATCCCCCTGACCGGGATGACGACCCACTCCGGCCGGTTATTCAGCTCGTAGCCCAGTTCGTAGATCGCCTTGTTGAGCAGGAAACAGTTGAGAAGGGTCTTGAGTTCCTCGGTGCGTTCCGGGATGAGCCCGCTTCCCTTCATCGTCTCCAGGTAGGCCCTCAAAAAAACGGCCGACATCCTGGTGTACCACATTTCAGCCCAGGGTTCGAGCACGGGCACGTCCTCGCCCCGTACCCGCGAGCCTCTCAGAAGGGCGATATACGCCGCATAGTGGAAGGAGCGGATCATGCCCGCCACGTCCCGGATGGGCGAGAGCTTGAGGCGCCGTTCGCTCAGGGGCCGGGCCGGCTCCCCCTCGAAGTCGATGATGACGTAGTCCTTGCCGGTGTAGAGCACCTGCCCCAGGTGGTAGTCGCCGTGGATCCGGATTCTCCGGGCCGATATCCTGCCGCTGAGGATCGTGCGGAAAATGGACACGATCTCTCCGCTGCGGGAAACCAATTGGGAGACCTCCGCGGCGATCTCGGGCGGAAGGTGCGGGATGCCGGCCGAAAGGAGCTGGAAGACCCGCTTTTGCGTGCTCTGAAGCGACTGAAAGGACGCGCGCTGCGCCAGTCCTGAGAACTTCTCAGGCGCGAAGTCCGAATCCTCGCCGCCGGAACCCAGCGCGCGGTGCATCTGCGCCGTCCGGGTGCCCAGGAGCGACACCATGTCTTCGGGGACCCCGGGATGCAGTCTGTTCGCGAACTCGGGGGGATTGTCGTCCATCGCCAGGTCCAGGAGATGCCCGCCGGCCTCGGGCGCCTCCGGCAAGCCGGCCCGCATGGACAGCACCTGCTCGTAGAACACCTGCAGTCCGGTGAGGAAAAAATCCAGCGCCGTCCCCTGGTTGGGCACATAATCGAGCAGCAGCCCCAGGGTGATGGGATCGCCCCGCCTGCGCCTGAGTTCCAGCGCGCCGGCAAAGGACGGACTGTAGGGGAAGCCTGCCTCCTCGGTCAGAAACCGGGAAATTTCCAGGTCGGGGTTCATCCCCTCGTCGGGATTGCGGTACAGCTTGAAGAAATAATCCTCCCCGTAGAGTATGGAGGTGTTGCTCTGATCGGCCGCCAGCACTTTGGGGGCCATGCCGGCCCTGAGGAGATCGTGCCGGAAGTGCCTGCCCGAAAACCCGCTCAACTCGGCCGAGCTGGTCTTCAGCCGGCGGTGCCGGGCCAGGAGCCACAGGAGCTCGTTGCAAAACTCCCTGTTGTAGAGGCTGTCGTAGAGGATGCCGTCCCGGCCCGCGACCTTCATGGGGGAGATGACCGCCGCCGGAAAGTCGACTGAAATTTTTCGCGCCTCGTCGCCTTCGGCATACCCCAGCGGGATGACGAACATGTCCGGCAGCCCTTCCAGGTACTCCACGCTCAGGAGCACGATGCGGACGCGGAGGTTTTCCCGCATCAGCGGGATCACCTCCAGTATCTTTATCTCCTGTATCTGGCGTGCCTTGCCGCCGAACCACCGGCATCCCCCGATGTAGTCCGGCAAAACTTCGCCCTCCAGCACGTCGCGTCCCTTGCCCTCGAATATTTCGCTCCAGTGGACCACCGCGTCCAGCCCCTGCGCCGATCCCGGCCCGATGCACGCCTGGCCCTCGCCGTGGCCCAGCGAAAAGAAGTATCCGCCGTAGGGGTCGAAGGTAAGAACGTAAGGATCCTTCTGGATCGGGTGGAACTTGTTGCGGCTCATGAGCTCTTCGGGTATCAGCCCGGCGTAGTCCGAAAGGTCCAGGGTGGTCATCTGCGGGAGCCGGGACAGGTTCACCGCCACCAGGATTTTTTCGTCCTCGTATTCCCGGATGAAGGAAAACACCTTGTTGTTGGATGAGGCGACGACCTGCATGCTGCCCCTGCCGAAGGCCAAAAACCGTTTCCGGAGGGCGATCAGGTGGCGCATGAACCACAGGTGGGAGGCCGGGTTTTTCTCCTGGTTTTCGACGTTGATGGTCTGGTAATGGTAGCTGTAGTCGATCACCACCGGCAGGTAGAGCTGCTGCGGGTCCGCTCGGGAAAAGCCCGCGTTCTTGTCGGGGCTCCACTGCATGGGGGTGCGCACTCCGTCCCGGTCCCCGAGGTAGTAATTGTCGCCCATGGTGATTTCATTTCCATAGTAGATGACCGGCGTGCCCGGCATGCAGAAAAGCAGGCCGTACATCAGCCGGATCTTGCGCAGGTCGTTTCCGAGAAGCGGGGCGAGGCGCCTGCGGATGCCCAGGTTTATCCTGGCCCGCGGGTCCCGGGCGTAAATGCGGTACATGTAGTCGCGTTCTTCGTCGGTCACCATTTCCAGGGTCAGCTCGTCGTGGTTGCGGAGAAAGAGCGCCCACTGGCAGTTGTCGCTGATCGGCGGGGTCTGGTCCAGGATGTCTATGATCGGAAAGCTGTCCTCCATCTGGACGGACATGAACATCCGGGGCATGAGCGGGAAATGGAAGGCCATGTTGCAGATGTCGCCGTGTCCGAAGTACGCCACCGCGTCCTCGGGCCACTGGTTGGCTTCGGCCAGCAGCATGCGGTTTTTGAAGTTGGCGTCCACGTGTTGGCGCAGTCGTTTGAGATATTCGTAGGTTTCGGGCAGGTTCTCGCAGTTGGTGCCCTCCCGCTCGAAAAGATAGGGCACGGCGTCCAGGCGCATCCCGTCCACGCCCATGCGCATCCAGTAGTCGATCACCCGGAGCATCGCCTTCTGCACGTGCGGGTTGTCGTAGTTGAGGTCGGGCTGGTGGGAATAGAAGCGGTGCCAGTAGTAGGCTTTCGCCTCGGGGTCCCACGACCAGTTGGAGGGTTCGAAGTCCTGGAAGATGATCCGGGCGTCGGAGTACTTGCCGGGGTTGTCCGACCAGACGTAGAAATCCCTGTAGACCGATCCGCGTTTCGACCGGCGCGCGCGCTGGAACCAGGGGTGCTGGTCGGAGGTGTGGTTCAGGACCAGCTCGGTGATCACCCGGATGCCGCGCTTGTGCGCCTCCCGCAGGAATTCCCGGAAGTCCTTCAGCTCCCCGTAGCGGGGGTTGATGTTGAAAAAATCGGCGATGTCGTACCCGTCGTCCTTGAGCGGGGAGGGGTAGAAGGGCAGGAGCCATACGGCGGTGACGCCCAGGTCCCTCAGGTAGTCGAGCTTCATGGTCAGGCCCCTGAAGTCGCCCGCTCCATCCCCGTCGCTGTCGTAAAAGGCCTTGATGTGCAGTTCGTAGATGATGGCGTCTTTGTACCAGAGCGGATCGTCCGCCAGTAGTAGTTCGCTGCCCCTGGGCATGATCACTCCTGCCTGCTACATGAAATAATCGAAATCCGTTTCCCGGCGAAACCGCGTCCTGAGCCTGAAAATGTGGGCGGGGACCACGCGCGGATCGAGTTTGATGAAAATCTTTTCCCCGTGCCAGATAAATTTCTGGCCGCCCAGGAGGTCGTCTCCCAGGTAGGCCTGCGCCGGGTCGATCCCCAATTCGCCCATCGGAATCCGGAGCCATCCGGACTGGACGCTGGCCGGGTCCAGGTTTACCACCACCAGGACGGTTTGCGAAGGGTCGCTCGCCATTTTGCCGTAAAAAAGCATCTGCTCGTTGTCCACGTCGAAAAAGCGCAGGTTGTTCGTCTCCTGGAGTGCGGGGTTGTGCCTGCGGATGGCGTTGATCCTGGCGATGAAGTCCTTCAAATTGCCCTGGGCGTTCCAGTTCCAGTGGCGGATTTCATACTTTTCCGAATCGAGGTACTCTTCCCGGCCGGGCAGCGCCCGGTTTTCCACCAGTTCGAAGGCGGGCCCGTAGATCCCGTAGTTGGACGAAAGCGTGGCGGCGAGGACCAGCTTGATCACGAAGGCCTCCCGGCCGCCGTACTGGAGGAATTCGGGCAGGATGTCGGGCGTGTTGGGCCAGAAGTTCGGCCTGAAATATTCCTTCACGTCGGTCCGGGTGAGTTCTTCCAGGTACGCGGTGATCTCCGGTTTCGAGTTGCGCCAGGTAAAGTACGTGTACGACTGCGTGAAGCCCGCCTTCGCCAGCCGTTTCATCACCTTGGGCCGGGTGAACGCCTCGGCCAGAAAAATGGCCTCCGGGCACTCGCGCTTTATTTCCGCCAGCAGCCACTCCCAGAACGGAAACGGTTTGGTGTGCGGATTGTCCATGCGGAAAATGCGGATGCCCTTGTCCAGCCAGAACGTCACGATGCTTTTGAGTTCTTTCCAGAGGCTTTTCCACTGATCGGTTTCGAAGTTGAGGGGGAAAATGTCCTCGTATTTTTTGGGGGGATTTTCGGCGAACTGCACGCTGCCGTCGGGCCGGATCTTGAACCACTCGGGGTGCTCGCGCACGTAGGGGTGGTCGGGGGAGCACTGGAAAGCGATGTCCACGGCCGTCTCGATTCCCAGGCGCGAAGCGCTCTCGATCAGCCGCTCCAGGTCTTCGAACGTCCCGAGGCCCGGGTCGATGGACTTGTGGCCGCCTTCCGGCGACCCTACGGCCCACGGGCTTCCGGGGTCCCCTTCGGAGGCGGACGGGGAATTGTTCCTGCCCTTGCGGCTGGTCCGGCCGATGGGATGGATGGGTGGAAGATAGATGACGTCGAAACCCATACGGGCGATTTCCGGCAGCAGGGCTTCCAGGTCCCGAAACGTGCCGGAACGCTCCGCGTCCGGCGAGCAGGACCTGGGGAAACGCTCGTACCACGTGCTGAAACGCGCCCTGGGCCGGTCCACCCGGACCTCCAGCTCCCGGTCCGGCTGGGTGGCAAATTCCGGTCCCGGATACCGGCGCATGAGAGTCGCCGCCTCGTCGCCAAGCGCCGCGGAAACCGCCCTGTCCGGCCGGGCCGCGTCTTTGAGCCGACCGGCGAGTTTCATCATCTGGGCCGCGGCTTCCGGGCCCGCTCTTTCGGCTTCCCGCTCGACGATCTCCGCCCCGGCCAGGAGATCCACGGCCACATCCCGGCCGGCGGCGTATTTTTTCTCCAGGCCGTCGCGCCACGAGGCAAAACGGTCCACCCAGCCTTCCACGCAGAACCGGTGGAGTCCCAGCTCCTCCACCCGGAACCGGCCCGTCCAGGCGTCGTTTCCGGCCGGTTCCATGGGGCTTGCCGTCCACTCGGCGTCCCCCGGCCCCCGGTGAAGCAGCCGCGCGGCCACCGCATCATGGCCGTCCGCAAAAATATCCGCGGTAACCACCACCGTATCCCCCGCGATGCGCCGGGCCGGAAACCGGCCGCAGTCCACGCTGGGGTGTACGTTTTCTATTACCACGCGCGCCGTGCTGTTTGCCTCCATGTCGAGTTCCCGGCATAGGTTTGCGTTTTGCCCGCTGCGCTCGGTCCGATGCGCAACCGGCCGGAAATTCACTGTTTTTGTCGGGAAAAGGCAGGGTGAAGATCCCGCATGAATTATTAAGATAATAGTGTTTGGAGGGGGTGCAACCCGCAGAAGGGCGGAGGCGGCCGTCCGGCGACGCCCGCCCCTCGGTCCTTTCCGTGCCTTGTCGCCGCGTGCCTAGGCGAATTCCCACACGCTGTCGGCGATGCCCGCCGAATGAGTGGCTTCGAACAGGCGCACCGCTTCCTCGTAGGCGTGTCCGTGGATGCGTTGTTTGCAATCGGGCGGGATGACGTTGAAAAACGGCGCGAAGACCCGGTTGGCCTTCTTGATGTTGCCGCCCGTGTTCTTGGTCTCCACCGCCCACTTCATCATTTCCTGCCACAGCTCGTCCGGGACGCCGCGGTAGGGACGCTTGATGTAGTCGCCGTTCTCGGTGGTGAGGGCGTTGCCGTTCTGGTTCATGGCGATGCCGAACGAAACGTTCTGCCACAGGGTCCCCACGTTGCCCTTCCTGATTCCGTGCTGGATGAAGGTGGCGATCTTGTCCAGGGACGTCCCGGTGATGCCGTGCTGCGCGATGTCCACGGACCAGGGGCGGATCGCTTCCCAGATGGAACGCGTCAGTTCGAGCTGAATGCCCTCGTGGGCCGCTCCGAAATAGTTGCCGTGAATGGAGCCGTTGTTGATGGCCAGAAGATTCGGGCGAATCCCCCGCTTGTCCAACTCCCCGATGAACCACTGCGCTTCTTCGGGCTGCGTGAAGCCTTCGGCGCTGCCGCTCTTGGCCCCGATTTCGCCCAGTTCGACCTCCAGGTTGAGCCCGGCCTCGAAGATCGGCCTGGCAAGCCGGGTGGTCGCCTCCAGGTTTTTTTCGTTTTCCATGTGGGAAGCGTCTATGGCAAACGACGTGAACCCCGCTTCCATTTCGCGGGCGATCAGGTCGGCCGTCGACTCCACCTCGTCCAGCGACTTGACCGTGATGTGGTCGCCGTGGACCGCGAAGGGCACGTCGGTGTTCCCGAGCCGCTCGTTTTCCTCGATGATGAACTCGACGAAGGTCTGGGGGGTGAATTCCGTGTAGCCCAGTTCGGATTTTGCGATTTCGTACATCAAGGGGGCCCTGGATGCCATCGAGGCGCGCACCAACCCCTCGACCGGCAGCTTGCAGCGCATGTTTGCCGCCATGATCATGGCGTTATGTTTCCTGGCGGCCTTGATCAGTGCCTTTCCGTTGACCAGGGGAACAAGACTGTTAGGGAATCGTTTTTTCACATTTTCGGGGCGCTTTTCCGCTAATTTTTTTGTCATTCTTTCCCTCCGGTAATTTTATTACGCTAAAAATAATAACTCCCGCCTGCACATGCCGCTCTCAGTGATTATCCTTGGTCGCAAGACGGAAAGCATAGATTGCCACATGCCCGCCCGTTTTGCACGAAAGTATAAACTAGGCATCTACGACAATAAAGGAAAGGGTGTTTTCGAGGTTTTTGAGGCGGCAAGGGAGGACCACACATTTCCCCGGCAGGGCGGCTGCTTAAAGTAAAAAAAGCTTGATCTGGCATTTAAGAATCTCTATTTTACGGCAGTCCCGGACGAGTTCTTGACCTGACAGGGAAAACGCATGATGAAATCCAAAAGGGCCGCCGTTTTAGCTCTGCTTGTTTTAGTGTTTCCGTTTTTCAGTACCCCGGTACCAGCCGAAGAAGAATTTTCAGCGACGGTACAAAGGTTCGCTTACCATTTTCCGGACTTAACCGTTATCGGGATGCCCAGATGGTACAGGATAGCGCCCAAAGATACGCTCCTGGATATTGCGAGGCGAAACGGCCTCGGGTACAATTCAGTGGACCTTCTCTTCCCGAAAATGGACGCGTGGATCCCCCCGAGGGGAAAGCGGATTTTCATCCCCACTCTCTGGGTTCTTCCTCCCACTCAGTACCAGCAACTGGTGATCAATATCCCGGAGCTGAGGCTCTATTATTTCGACCGGGCAAGCTCCACGGTGCAGACATATCCGATCGGGATCGGCGACGAAGGCTGGGAGAGTCCCCTTGGGACCTTTAGCATCGTTCAGAAAAGGCCGAACCCGTCGTGGTACATTCCGGCTTCTCTCCAGGCGGAGTACGGGATGGCGGTCATGCCGCCCGGGCCGGACAACCCGCTGGGAGCATTCATTATGAAATTTTCCGCCGGTGCATACGGAATTCACGGCACGTCCATGCCGTGGGGCGTGGGGCGCCTGGTGAGCCACGGCTGCATCCGGTGCTACCCGGAACACATCCGGTTGCTGTATCCCCAGGTTGCCGTGGGGACGAAGCTCGAAATAATCTATGAGCCTGTCAAGTACGGCCAGAAAAACGGGGAAATATATGTAGAGGCTCACCCGGATGTTTACAAAAAGATTCCCGACTACACGAAATACGCCTTAGAAAAACTGGCCCAGTGTCCATTTGCCAACCGGGTGGACATGAGAAAACTTAAGGTGGCGCTCAGCCTCCAGAACGGGGTCCCGACAGACATCACCCTGCTTTCATTTAAGGACGGATCGCTTAAATATGTTGGGCTATCCAAGGAATAGTTCCCATCGTGCCAATCGTTTGCAGGACTGGATTCGGTGGGAAATATTTTCTTGATTTTATCAAATAGCTGGCGTAGCATTTACGCGCTTTTTTACCCTGGGACCGCGTAGATGGTCTACAACACTGTAAAATGTGCGACTTTGCGAATTCGAATTTTGAGAGGAGGTGGAGAGGACCGGAATAAAAAGGGGGGTGTTTGCAACACACACAAGGGTGAATTTTGATCCATTTCGGTTTTCTAAGGAGGAAAGAGCATGAAGAGAATACTGGCGGTTTTGTTTGTCATCGCGTTTGCACTGCCCATGATAGCCGGTTGCGCTTGCAACCAGGATGCCAAGAAATGTACGGAACTCTGCCAGGCGGCCCTGGATAAGGCTCAAGCCGTCGAACAGCAGTGCACGGCCAGCGCCAGAGCAGCCGAAGCCGCAGCCATGAGAGCCGAGAACGCCGCCCGCAGGGCCGAAGCCGCTGCCGACAAATGCGAAGCGATGTTCAAAAAAGGTTTGAAGAAGGGTAAGTAAGAAAAAGTTCCCTGCACTTTTTATTTCGTGGGAATAAAGGCCGGCGGGTAATCTCCGCCGGCCGTTTTTTGTGGTGGGCACGGGTTTTTTTGTGCCCACCGTCCGGTTAACGCGAAATCGCCAAAATCGTCATTCCCGTAGCGCTCTTGATCGGGAATCCGGCGTCTCGGCCCTTCTGCCGGTTTCCCGGCCGGGACCCGGGAACCGCCGATATCGGCGGACTCAAGCATCGCCCCGGTTTCGCGTGGCGGGAAAAGTTATTTCTTTTTGGAAAACCTTTCGTCTTCGCTGTAAATACACCCGCAATACTGCTGGCGGTAGATTCCCAGCGCACGGGCCTTTTCCTGGCCCTCTTTCCACCCCGCGCGGAAGTCCCGGTATAAGAATTCAATGCCGTGCCTGCGTGCGGCCTCTTCGGCAAGCGACTTTATCAGGGCGTGTTTCTGGAGTTTGCTGTAGAGAAGCGTGGTGGTGAAGGCGTCGAAGCGGCTCTTTTTGGCAAGCCTTGCCGCCGCCTCCAGGCGCAGCGAGTAGCAGTAGGTGCACCGGCTGGTTTCGCGAAACGCGACCTGCCTGAAAAAAGTCTGCGGGTCGTAGTCGGCCCTCACGATCAGCGGTATATTTTCGCTTTCCGCGTAGCCTTCCAGGGCGGCGAGCCTCTTGTCGAATTCCTGCCGGGGTTGGATGTGTGGATTATAGAAGAAGGCATGGACCGCCAGGCCTTCCCCCCGAAGCACCGAAACCGGGTAAATGGAGCACGGACCACAGCAGGCGTGAAGAAGGATTCGAGTCATAAAAGCCTCCTTGCGCACGCGGGATTTTGCGCGAAAATGCGAAACCGCGAAGCAGGAAACGGGAAAGACAAAAAAACTAAAAGAAATGTAGAACGTAATTAAAAAAAACAAATATATCCTTTTTCCTATGT
>LUZZ01000347.1 GCA_001603845.1 Syntrophobacterales bacterium Delta_01
CCCGGCCCCTCCCGCCAAGGGAGGGGAGTTCATGGAGCGTCGCCCCTAAAGTCAACAGCATTGGCAGCCCCGCGGGGGGGATCCGCCACTGAGGGGTTGAGAGATGCGGTGTAAAGTTCTATTTTAAAGCCAGCGGGGCTGCGGGCTGTCCGGCGGCCCGGGTCCTGTGGTTGTGTTTTTCCCGGCATACGGATGCCGGGGAAGGGGGAAAACATACTTTTGGGAGGAGAATGATGAAAAAAGCGGTATCGGCGGCATTCGTGGCTTTCCTGATCCTGGCTCTGGCCATGCCGGCATTGGCCCAGAGAAGCATCCGCGAGCAAATCCACTCGCAGCAGGTGCGGATAGACCATGGCATTCGAAACGGAGAGCTGTCCCCCAGGGAGGCGCGGATGTTACGGGATAACCTGGACAGCATCCGGGCCCAGTACCGAAGGGCCCGTGCCGAAGGGACCCTGAGAATCGAACGAAGAAGAATCGAGAGAAGGCTCGCGGAAAACAGCCGGATGATTCGCAGACATACTCACAACAGAATGCGGCGGGTATATTAGCCCTCCCGCGGGTTCCTTCCGGAAACGCGGCCGCGGCGCCGGATGGCCGTGGCCGGCGGCCTCATGGCTTCAAGCAGCAGGGGCGAAACGGGGTGGAATGCCGCACCGGGGCACTCGATAAAAAAGGCCGGGGAATCCCGGCCTTTTTTCAAACCGTGAGTTCATATGCCGGGCGTTCCGCGCAACCTCGCGGAGCGCCTCCGGTTTTCTACATCACTTTTTTTACGTTAACCGCCTGGGGGCCTTTTTGACCTTTTTCGATTTCGAAGGTTACTTCCTCACCCTCGGCCAGGGTCTTGAAACCTTTTCCTTCGATGGCACTGAAGTGAACGAAAATGTCAGGGCCGTCCTGGACTTCGATAAAACCGTAACCCTTTTGCTCGTTAAACCACTTCACACGACCTTCCGCCATTACAGAGATCCTTTCACTTAAATGGTTATTGCTGGCTGGTGCGTATTTGAGTTACTCTTCGGAAACGTCCTGCAAAGGCGAAAGACCGTTTTCCTGACTTCCCAAATACTGACCGGAAATAGAGAGATTTCGAAATTGTAGTGTCTTTCCCACGAATTTGCAACAGATTTTATTCGTAGACCGTTCTTGCCGCTTTTCCGTTACTTTTGCAACTTTTTATGCGGTTTTTCAAGCAGGGGCTTTGGATTCCTGTGCTTAACCGGAAATCCCTGATCGCCTGGATTTTCTTTCCGGAAAGGGAGTCGATTCGGCTGGAGGCCTGTGTGACCGTCAGGGGATTGTAATCTTCCGCGGGGAAATCGCTTTTTGTCTCATCACTTTTCGGTTTTTCCGCACTGCGCGCGCTGCTTATTCACCATGCGGGCCGCCGCTTCTTCTCGTTCCCTGCCGCACTCCTCTTTTTTAAATTCCTTATTGGGCCTGTTATATATTTGACATTCCGGAAGGGGAAAAAACAGGGAGACAAAACGAACCCCGTTTTGTCTCCCTGAAATATTCACATTGCCGCCAATAGCGTTCTTGTTCCGAAGCGAAGCGAAGCGGAAGCGCCTTTAGTTCGCGATCTGCCTTGCCCTATACTGGTAATATGCGCTGCGCATGGAAATATACGGATCGAGAGCTGCTCTCTTGAAGTCTTCGTATTGGCCGATCCTGAGCGACGTATTGTTGACCACCTTGCCGGTCATCACGGCGGCGGGCACCCATAACTCGGCGGGAATCCAGTACAGGGGGTCCATCGCGCTGTCTACGAGATAACCGCCGAAGTCCCTGGAGCTGGTCGGACCGAGGATCGGAAGGACGAGGTAGGCGCCGGAGCCGACACCCCAGCCCGCCAGGGTCTGCCCGAAGTCTTCCTCCTGAGCGTGGATGCCGAAACCCGTTTCAGCAAAGTCATAGAGCCCTCCCATTCCCATCGTGGAGTTGATCAGGAATCGCAGGGTCTCCGTTCCCGCTTTGTCCCCCTTGCCCTGGAGCAGGCAGTTGATGAAACGGACGGGGAAGAGCATATTATCGAAACCATTGCGGATCGCCGTCCGGAACTCGGGCATGAAATAAGCTTTGTAGACGACCGCCGCAGGTTTTACGGCGTAGAAGTAAAGCTTGTCGTTGAAATTGAACATTGCCCGGTTGAAGTTCTCGTAGGGGTCGTAGACCGTGATCGGCTGGCCCTCTTCGCTGGTAAAGGCGTCGGTGATCTGCGCCAGAGCCTGGCCATCCTGGAGTCCGGGCAGCACCGGGGAACAAACGAGCGCAAGGGCGGCAAACGAAACGCTCAGAAGTACAGACAAACCTCTCATTCTCCTCACAATTCTCCTCCTTTGACTGGGCGTAGCAGAGCATATAATAATAACGTAATAAACGGCAAACACAAGGCAGCTCTTAAGCTTTTTTTGTTCCGGTAATACGGGTTCGAGCACTGCTCAGGCAATAATCTTAATTTGCTTATTGCTGCTTTCATTTTCCCGCCCGCACATTGCATAGAGATCGCGGTGTCGTATATTCTAAAAAAGTGGGGTCCGTCACGGGGCTTATCGCCGGTACCCGAACGGGAGTTTACGCTTATTGATGCAAAAAGGAAGCCATATGGCAGACAAACCCGAAGATGAAAACAGCCCACTGGACAAATTCGTGAACCGATTCAAGGGACCGTCCGGAGACGGAGGGCGGAGGCCCGATCCGTCTCAGCGGAAAGTGCACTTTTCGATCTGGTACTTCATCGCGGCGCTGCTCCTTATCACGTGGTTCCAGACGTACGTGACCGAACAACAGACGAACCGGATTCCATATTCGGATTTCAAGCAGATGGTCCATGACAACAAAGTGGAATCGGTGACCATCAGCACGGACAAGATCACGGGGACTCTGAGGGACGCCAAGGAACCGAACAAGCTGTTTTCGACCATCCGGGTGGAGGACCCGAACCTGGTGCGCGATCTCGATGCCAAGGGGGTCAAGTACAGCGGAACCGCCGAAAACAAGTGGCTGGGCGTGATGTTGTCCTGGCTGCTCCCGCTGGCCCTGTTCTTCCTGTTCTGGAGCTTCCTCATGAGGCGCATGGGAAGCGGGCCCCAGGGGGTGCTTTCCGTGGGCAAGGCCAAGGTGAAGATTTATGCCGAAAAGGAAATCGGGGTCACCTTCGCGGACGTGGCCGGGATAGACGAGGCCAAGGCCGAACTGGAAGAGGTGGTGTCTTTCCTCAAGGAGCCCGGCAAGTTCCAGCGGCTCGGGGGGAAAATCCCCAAGGGCGTCCTGCTGGTGGGCGCCCCCGGAACGGGCAAAACGCTGCTTGCGCGCGCGGTGGCGGGTGAGGCCGGAGTGCCGTTTTTCAGCATGAGCGGTTCGGAATTTGTCGAGATGTTCGTGGGTGTCGGCGCGGCGAGGGTGCGGGACCTTTTCGGGCAGGCCAAGGAACACGCCCCGTGCATCATCTTCGTGGACGAACTCGATGCGCTGGGCAAGGCGCGCGGCATCAACCCCATAGGCGGCCACGACGAAAGGGAACAGACGCTCAACCAGCTCCTGGTGGAAATGGACGGGTTCGACCCGCGGTCCGGGGTCATCATCATGGCCGCCACCAACCGCCCGGAGATATTGGACCCGGCGTTGCTGCGCCCCGGCCGCTTCGACCGGCACGTGGCCATCGACAAGCCCGACATCCGCGGCCGGGAGGCCATCCTGAACGTCCACGCCAGGGACGTGAAGCTCAGCCCGGACGTGGACCTCAAAAAAATCGCCGCCATGACGCCCGGTTTTGTGGGAGCCGACCTGGCGAACCTCATCAACGAAGCGGCGCTCATCGCCGCCAGGCGGGACCGTGACGAAGTCACCATGGCCGATTTTCAGGAGGCGACCGACAGGATCGTGGGCGGCCTGGAAAAGAAAAACAGGGCGATGAACCCCAAGGAAAAAGAGATCGTGGCCTACCACGAGTCGGGACACGCTATGGTGGCCATGGTATTGCCCCACGTGGACCCGGTCAGCAAGATATCCATCATCCCGCGGGGAATCGCCGCCCTGGGCTACACGCAGCAGCTCCCCACCGAAGACCGCTACCTGATGACTCGGGACGAACTGCTCGACCGCCTCCAGGTGCTCCTGGGGGGCAGGGTTTCCGAGGAAATCATTTTCGGCGACATCTCCACGGGCGCGCAGAACGACCTCCAGCGCGCCACCGATATCGCCCGGCGCATGGTCATGGAGTACGGCATGAGCGAGCGGCTGGGGCCGCTCACCTACATCAACGAGCCCCGTTCGGCGCACCTGGACCTCGGATTCAGCGGCAGGGAGCGGGAATTCAGCGAGAAGACCGCGCAGCAGATCGACGAGGAAATCGCCTCCATCATCGAGGCTACCCACCAAAAGGTGCGTCAGATTCTTACCGAAGAGCGGGACATGCTCGAAAAACTGGCGGGAATTTTGCTCGAAAAAGAATCCATCGACGGCGAGGAACTGAAAAAAGTATCCGACGAGGTCAAGGCCAGGATCGCCGGCAAGGACAAAAAAACCGCGTTGGCCTGACCCGGCCCGCGGACGCCGGACCTTCCCCGTTTTGAGAAAAAGCCACTCGATTGTATCCTCCCGGCTCGGGGAGCGAAATTCGCTTCTTGACATCGCTCCGGCACGGGGTATATATAACTTTTCTTTTCAGGCAATCGGAAAATATTTGCGGGTCAAAAATATTTAGCGGCATCACGTGAAGGAGGTTTGGATTGGCAAATCACAAGTCAGCCATCAAGAGGGCGAGGCAGAGCGAAGATCGTCGGCTGCGGAACCGTTCCCGGAAAACCAGGATGAAAAACGTCATCCGGAAACTGGAAGAAGCCATGGCTTCCAAGTCGGGCGAATCCGTTGCGGATAACCTGAAGGTTGCCGTGTCGGTTATCGACAGGACGGCCGCCAGGGGCGTGATTCACAGAAACACCGCCTCCCGGAAGATCTCCCGCCTGACGCGCAAGGCAAACGCCCTTTCGAAATAACGCCGTCTCCGGGCCCTGAGGCTCGGTGGCGGTACGCTCCCTTCAATGCCCTCGCCGTGCATTCGGGGGCATTTTCTTTTCCAGGCACAGGCGGAGCAAAAGACCTTCGAGCAACATCTCCGGCCGGGAGCCCGTGCTCTTGAGGGCCACGTCGGTGAGCCTGATGGCGTCGTGGATTTCCCGAAGGTCGGCATCCGAAAAACCGGCGGCGTAGTCCCTCGCCTTTTTCACCACGAAGGGGTGGGCCTTGAGGCGCGATGCCAGTTGCGCTTCCGTCATGCCCCGGTTCAGCCCGTCTTTAACCTGCCAGACCATCCTGATCTGCCACGCGAGGGAAGAAAGAATCTTGAGAGGCGCTTCGCCGGCCAGCACCAGGCTCCTCAAGGATTCCACCGCCTTGGCGGCCTGCTTCGACTTCACCTGGTCCAAAAGCTCGAACATCGAAGCCCCTCGCCGGGAACTGGCGGCCTCGTCCACGTCTTCGATCTCGATATTGCCGCGCTCCCCCACCAGCGTGCACAGCTTTTCCAGTTCGGTGGCCAGGCCGGTGATGTCCGGGCCGGCAAGTTCGACCAGGCGGAAAGCGGCCTGGAATGAAATTTCCTTGCCATTTTCCCTTGCCTTGTTCATCAGCCACCGCGGGGCGTCTTTTTCGGCGGGCGGGCGGAGCTGTATGACCGCGCCCCCGGCCTTGACGGCTTTTGTCAGCCCTTCCATGCCTTTTTTGCCCGAAGCGGTGAGAACCAGGCATGCCGTGGGAGGAATCCGCGGCACAAACGCTTCCAGAGCGGCGCGGTCGTCCTTTCCCCACGTATCCGCGCCTTCCAGCATGAACAGCTTTTTGCCTCCGAACATGGGCAGGGTGGAAAGGCGGCCGATCACTTCCCCGGCGGAGATTTCCTTTGCCTGGAACCGCTCGCCGGAAGTCCCGGCGCCGCGAGGGAAGACGGCGGCTATCAGCTTCTTCCAGAATTCATCCACCAGGTATGCTGAATCGCCCGCCAAGAGGTAAACGGGCTCGATCCGCCCGAACTCGGGTATCATCGAAGAATTTTCCGCCTGCATTTCAGAAGTTGCTCAGGAACCGGTCATGAACGCGGACCGCTATCTCGCTGGCGATGACCTCCAGGATGGCGCTCCTGCTTTTAAAACCGCCCAGGGGATCGGGGTGCAGCGGATCGTCTCCCACCTGGTAGACCTTGTAGTACTGGATGGGGCCCCGCCAGATCACTTTGCCGGTCTTCTTGTCCTCGCAACGGATATCCACGGTCACGTAAACGCGGTCTTCAATCGTCACCTGGGAAGAGGCGATGCTCTGGCTGGGGTGGTGGGCGACCGGGGAGGAGAAAATGCTCACCACGGTCCCCTTGAACACCGCTTCGGCGTCTTCGACCGGAACGACCTTCATCGGCCCCTTGCGAAGGAATTGCTGCCTGATCGCCCCGGCGATCATCGCCCCCAGGTTGGGTTCCGAGGTCCTGTTCTCGAAGACCGGCACGGCGATATACTTCAGGCCGGGCTTGGGGCCTTCGCCCTCCCCGGAAAAATGATAGCCGCAGGCCGCGAGGAACAGCCCCGCACAAATTGCCAGAAACATCAGGCGGTATTTTTTGATCATGTGGATTCCCTGTCGCTAGATCACTATGTTTATCAGCTTCTTGGGCACCACTACCACTTTTTTCACCTGTTTGTCTTCGAGGAAATCCTTCACGCGCTGGTCTTCGAGCGCAAACCGCTCCAACTCTTTTTCGCCGGCATCGGCCGGGACCATTATCCTGCTGCGCAGTTTCCCGTTGATCTGGACCACCACCAGCAGTTCGTCGGCGGCCATGGCCCCCTCGTCCCACTTCAGCCAGGGGACTTCGAGCAGCAGCCGCTTATGCCCCAGGAGCTGCCAGAGCTCCTCCGAAATGTGCGGCACCATGGGCGAGGAGAGCACGATCACCGCTTCGATCGCCTCACGCACCACGGGCCAGAACGCGGGGTCCCGCGGGCCGGCGTCCAGCACCTGGTAAATCTGGTTCACCAGTTCCATGACGGCCGCAATGGCGGTATTAAAATGAAAGCGGTCGTGAACGTCGTCGGTGACCTTTTTGATGGTCTGGTGAGTCTTGCGCCGGAGCGCGGAAAGCGCCCCCGGCGGGTGGGCGGCGGAGGAGTAGGGGGCGCAGGATTTCAGCGCGTCCAGGTTGTCCGACACGATGCGCCACATCCTGGACAGGAACCGGAAGGAGCCTTCCACGCCCTGGTCGCTCCAGTCCAGGTCTTTTTCGGGCGGCGAGGCGAAAAGGCAGAAAAGGCGCACGGTATCCGCGCCGTAGGTCTGGATCATCTCGTCGGGGTCCACCACGTTGCCCTTGGACTTGCTCATCTTGAAGCCGTCCTTGATGACCATGCCCTGCGTGAGCAGGTTCTGGAACGGCTCGTCCGCGTCGAGGTAGCCCAGGTCCCTCAGGGTCTTCACGAAAAACCGCGAGTAGAGCAGGTGGAGCACGGCGTGCTCGATCCCGCCGATGTACTGGTCCACCGGCATCCAGTAGCCGACGCGTTCCTTGTCGAGCGGTCCCTTGTCGAAATCCGGGCAGGCGTAGCGGGCGAAATACCACGACGACTCGACGAAGGTGTCCATGGTGTCGGTTTCGCGCCGGGCCGTCCCGCCACATTTCGGGCACTTCACCTCGTAGAAGGGGGCGTGCACCGGGAGGGGCGAACCGCCGTTGGGCAGCAGTTCGATGTCCAGGGGAAGCCTCACCGGAAGGTCTTCGGCGGGGACGGGGACCACGCCGCACTTTTCGCAGTAAATGATGGGAATGGGCGCGCCCCAGTAGCGCTGCCTGGAAATGCCCCAGTCGCGGAGCCTGTACTGGATGGTCTTTTCCCCCATGCCGCGCCCGGCAAGCTCTTCGGTGATGGCGTTCCGGGCCTCGGCGGATTTCATCCCGCTGTAGGCGCCGGAATCCACGAGCACGCCGTCGTCTTCGAACGCTTCGGTCATCTCCTGCGCAACGGGCGCCTGGGGCGCATCGGCCGGCTTGATGACCACTTTTATCGGCAGGCCGTATTTGGTGGCGAATTCGAAGTCGCGCTGGTCGTGCGCCGGAACGGCCATCAC
>LUZZ01000348.1 GCA_001603845.1 Syntrophobacterales bacterium Delta_01
AATTACGACTATGGCGAAATATCAAAATCTATCAAGGATCTAGCCAAGTCTCTGAACATCCCAGTGATTTTGCTGTGCCAGCTCAATCGTAACAACGAACGGGATAACCGCCCACCCAAGGAGAGCGATCTGAGGGAAAGCGGCCAAATCGAACAGGACGCAGACCTGATCCTGTTCATACACTCCAAGGACAAGACGGAACCGGGTCGTGATCTGATCATTGCGAAGCAGCGTCAAGGGCAGCTTGCCATCCTGCAACTGAATTTCAACGGAGGATTTCAGGTGTTTGAGCCTATAGGAGTATCTTATTGATCGGCAGTCAAAATTGCGCAACTACACTGGCGGGCCGGGCTCAAGCGATCAAAGTGAGAAAAAGGGAAAACGATGGACAAGAGTAAAGAGGGCGGAATAAGCCCAGTAGAAGCAATTCATAAGTTCTGCACGGCATGCGTCGGTAGCCCGTTCGAGGTAAAGGGCTGCGGGGGCGATGAGTGCCTGAACGGGGGCAGCGATCCGAAAGGCGTATGCTGGCTCTACAGATTTCGTATGGGCACTGGTCGCCCTTCCGTGAAGCTTATTGCAAAATACTGTCGCTTCTGCATGGGTGGCGGTCCCGATTCCCGAAGGCTGGTCGCGGGATGCCACGCTGATGGATTAACCAAGATGGTGCCCACCTGCGCACTCCACCCGTTCAGAACAGGTAGGAACCCGAACCGGGCAGGGATAGGCGGAAAATTCATCCGAACTACCCCCGTGAGTCGGGCGGAGCCGGCTTAGCTTTGAATGATCTGCACCCGAACGTGTGAAACATCGTCCCTGATAAAATCTTGAAAACTTCAAAAAGGAGAGGAAATAGAACACGACGAACCCATCGCTTCTTCCCCACCGTTCCGGACTGGAAACTCTCATACTGGCCGGTCGTGGCCTTTTTCAATTGCTCCAGGTATTGAGTCCGACCGGGAAGTTCGGTCTTTTCAAGGGAACTCAGTTCGGCGGAGATTTTGCGCTGCGCATCGGTTCATCCACGCAAGGCCAGTTGCCGGCTCCGCAGCCCGCCCGGTGTGATTGACCTGGGGGCTCAGGCGATCCGCGAGGGGGCGAAGAGTTTCAAGTCCTTCGCGGCCCGGATGAAAGAGTGGTTGGGGGACGCTTTCTCCGTATTCAAGGACAAGATGCTGTAGGTCTACAACCGGGCGAGGGAACACCTGAAAAGCACCATTGGAAACGAGCGGGGAAGTATCGGCACGCCTGATGAAAATCTGGCGCGTGGGTGTGAGGCGATGGACAGAGTGATCTCCGAGCATATTGATGTGCTGGATACAATGTATCGCGAAGATCTGGGCGGGATAAGCTTTTACTGGGGGAACACCGGCCGCGGGAGGAGATTTAAGGGTGGAGAAGGCGTAGCTAAGATAATTGCTAAACATGGTGAAAATGTGGCGCGCATGATGCCTGGAGTCCTGGCAAAAGGAAAGGCGGGGAAACCATACATTGGAACACGCGGTGGGGACCCACGAGTGAACGTGGAATACGGTGATCACACCGCCGTCTTATCGTTGTACAGATTTGGAGATAGGCGAACGTGGCTGCTTACCGGGTGGGAGAATTACAAAGCCTCCGATGATGCCGGCAGTATTTATGGTCCTGCCGGCACTACGCACACCGAAGCTACGCCTTTGCGCCGCGGTGAGGGAGCGGAGGCTGAGGAAAAGATAGCACCCAAGGACGTCAACGGCAAGCCGCTTTTTTCCTCCGATGACGATACCACAGAACTCCTTTCGGGCTTCCCGACCGAGCACGTCCTGCAGGCCGTGAGCAATCTCGCAAACCTGGCCCACGTGGAAATTTCCAGCCACATGCCGGAGTCCATGCGCCGGATGATGACGAAGGTCTTCACTACGCCCATCTTCGACGCCGAACGCAACCCCGGTATGCGGCCGATGGTGGATACCGCGATCAACCGCATGATGGACTACCACGAGACTCTGGCCGGATTCATGGAGCACACCTTCTCGGATGGCAGCAAACTTTCCCTGCGGGAACTCTATAAAGAGTACAAGCAACTGCCGCCGACCGGGCAGGACATGGTGCCCGGCTGATTGTCGAAGGCGACATCGCGCGCAAGGAGTACGCGGACCTGACCGACGCGCAGGCCAGCTCCTGACTTTCCGATGTGACTCCGGGCCGCGTTCGCGCACTATGAGCAGCTTCGCAAGATGCTCAACACCTGGCTTCCGAAACTCCGGCAGCAGATGATCGGAGTGGCCCTGGAAAAGTACAGCGACAACTCTGCCCTTCAGACCACGCTTCGCCAGCTCATCAACTCCAAGGTGGACTACGACCAGATTGTCGCCGGCGACCTGATTTGGGAAGCCTACATGGACCTGAAGGGGTTGAAGTTCATCGCGCCAGAGTACCAGCACAAGCCCTAGTTCAGTGACTTGGCGGCCCTCCTGGGCTTCAAAGTGAGAAAATCCGGGACCAAGGTATTCTCACAAGCCGGTTCCTTTGGATGCCTTCAAGGCTGACCCGCAAAAGTACGCCCACAAGGTGAGCGCGGCGACGCCCAAAGACCCCAAAATGCTGGCGGAGCTTACTGCGGCCTATCAGACGATCACCGAAAACAAGCTGATCGAGAAGCAGGTAAAATGCGCGGCAAAGCACGTGGTCCAGGCCCGCAATTATCTACGCGGCCTTCGCGGGATCCAGGCTGGCTCCCGCGCATCCGTGACGACGGCAAGTATCGGATCGTCGTGCAGGAACGCGGGGGCGACCGGCCGCTATGGGTGCAATTCGCAAATAGCGAAGCCGACGCGAGAAAGCTCAGGAAGAAGGTGGAGGCCGACCGCGAGGATCGCATGAGAAACGGCCGCCGGAGGATCATAAAAAGGGTAGGGGATGAGTCGAAATTCCAGGACTCGACTTCCCCTTACCCACGCCAGCGTGAACCTGGAGATCAGTGAGATCCGGACCATGTTCAGCCACCTGGTGCGCGAGGAAGTGGTAAAGGCGAACCCGGCCCTGGGGGTTAAAATACTCAAGGAGAACAACCGCCGGGAACGGTGCCTGACCGAGGAAGAAATCGAGCGGTTGCTTTTGCAGTGCCACAAGCCGGCACTTGCGGCTTACCGTCCTCATTGTTCTCAATACGGGGCTCTGCCGGCAAGGGTGTGTCAGTCTTCGGTGGGAGGAAATCGACTTCAAACGCAATGAAATTCGAAAGGTCGTAAAGCGCGGGAAAGAGGTCCGAATTCCCATTACCAGAACCGGCGATATCCGAACCTGCGCGCTGATTCTCGGGCTCAACACGACCAATATGGCGGCGAGGTACTCCCACCTGGTCAAAGAGCACGCCCAGGACCAGATAAAGAAGTTCGAGAAGGGGGACCTGGCGGCTGATCCGGGCATTTGTACGAGGGCTTTTACGGCAGTTCGTGAGCCGGACGGTCCTACCTGCTTGACAGAGGCTCAGGTAGGGCGTTTAATTACTTGTGGAAAGGCGTTATGCCGCCGGGATGGCCCCGACTCGCACGTGGGACTCCTACCCCGGTTGCTGGCGCCTTTTTCTCTTTACGTGCGACAGAGTTGGCGTAATACGATTTCTAATCGTTCCTGACGGGTCGCTAGTGAGCTTCCCGGAATCTTCCGAGGAAAGCGCTGGTTTTGAACGGCCCGCCAGGAATCTTCGGCTGTAGTCTCATGCGCAAGTTGGTTTGGTTTCTATAGAATGTGTCTACCTCATCCGAAACTTTCTTGCCAAGTCCGAAAGGCTCATTGATCTAAACCGATCTCTCATTATCTCCAGATTGGCGTGGATGAAGCGTGAATAACCCGGAGGACCCGAACTTACTTGACTTGACAAGATACAGGCAGGGCGATCAGTTGGCCTTTGGAGGCGTGATGCCGCTGAGGAGGTCTCGGATTGCACTTGGGTGCTGTACCTCAGCGGTAGCGCTTCTTTGCTTTACGGACGCCGATCACCGTAATATATTTCTAACAATTCCTGGCAGACTCCCGGTGAGCACCTTGGTCTCGGATCGAGAAAGCGTCGGTATTGATGGGTCCGTCAGGAGTCTGTTAGTTGTCTTGTGCGGGTTTTGCTTTGGCTCCAAGCGTGGGGAGGCGCCTGACCGGTGATTTCTTCGGGCGTACTCGCAGAAGGAGGCCGCAAGCCGGATGCGGTTGGAGAGGGTTCGCTCCTCTCCCAAAAAAGTAACCTGACGGTGTTGTTACGATGGACTGACCCTGCGTTGCATGAGTGCTTTAGCACTCAACTGCCTATCCTCACCTCAGCACTGGTCTTTGCTGATGAAGTCTGGAAGATCTCTGCGCTTTGGCCATATCTGCTGTGACTCGGGGTCCTTGACATCCCTGGGGTAAGTGAAGCCGGTAAGGTTCTCCTTATGGTACGATAATCCGTATGCTACAGCCAGCCGATTCATCCAGTTTCTCTGCGATTCTTCAAGCTCCAAATCGCCGGGAATTGGCAGTCCGACAATGTCTGGTTTAACCGACTGGCGAAATAGATGTCCAGAGAAGGGAGAAATCACCGAGTTCTCGTAGGGATGTTTGCAATGGCCGCCACCTCCAAAAATTAGCCGCAATTTATTAATCCCATCGGGAATATATAATTTCTTCTTTGCAGAGGCGAGGGTGGCTGTGGTGCCCTGCTCCAGGGATTTTCTGAGCATGTTCCTGGCTCTAATTAATTCATGCTCTGCACTACCTCTTTCTTTCTTCTCGCGCCATATTTCAAGTACATGGGGGTCCGTATTTCCACTGATGCGTGCTGCCTCAAATTCTATGCAGCTTGATCCGCACGGCAAGACGTTCCCGTGTAAGTAGGTAAGATGTTCCGTACTGTCAGATCGGCGGAAAAAGATGAATACGCTCTGGTCAACGGTTGCAGCACCTGTGTCCGAGAACAGGTACATCCCTTCGCTAGCAACACGTGATCGTACAAAGCCCTGAACATTGGCACTCACTTCTGGATAGATGAAGCAAGCATCTTTGGCAGACTGATCTATTGCACCATTACCTTTTTGCCGCAGGGAATCTAACTCATTCAATTCTATTGACCGAAGCCCAGACATCTCATCAGCTATAAGCCATGCCTGGCAAAGCACCCGGTTATATAATTTTTCAACCTGCGGCTGCTGGGCATCGGCTACGGGGACTGCTAGGTTCACGGCCATGTAATCTTGAGGGTGTTTGCCAAAATCCGGCATTCTTTGCCTCACCTGATTACGGACGGTCCCAAGCACCCCAGCCAGATAATACACGGCACATGACTCCACGAAGTTACATAAGTGGTCATCATCGTGCGTATTGCAAACACGGCGGTATGGCTCAAGAACCGGGTTACCCAATTGTCCAAGAGCAACTTCAACGAGGGCACGCTTAAGGTGGTATAGCCCGCCCTGAGGATAATAAGTGTCCTGGGCCGTTACTCGGCTAAGCTTTCCGTCCATGCACAGAAGGGCACTTGGAATCAAGAACGGTAACTCATGCCCGGCTGAATAAGGGGGGACATGAATCCATGCTTTATCTGTGAATACGTCTCTACAAATGCATTTGGAAAAGGACGTACCATAATCGAGGCCGATCTGAATAAAATAGCCTGCCCTAAGATTTGGTTTGGACAGGTTCGTTTCTGAGGGTTCGCCAGCATGATTCTTCTTAGTCATCTCGGTGCCTGACAGTTTGTCCTTGATGCTTCTGATTAATTTCGAGAATTTGCTCATGGCCGCACCTCTATTAATAGTCCGTTACCCTGAAAATTCCCGCTGCTACTTGCGTCTGTTCCATGTCGGGTTGTGCCTTTGCTTTTAATTCGGAAAGACGCTGCTCCTTGTTCTTGATGGCAGTTTGAAGTCGGCCCTCGCTCGCACGGATGACACGGGGGCCTCTACCAGCCTGTTGCAAGGTGCGTATGCGCTGCTCATCTTGCGCGATTCGTCTATCAAAGAAGCTTTGAACCCGTTGCACCTTGATCTGATATGCCGTGGTATTCTCAGCGTCGAAGTCTGCTACAGCGCCAGAGAACCGCTCGGCGAAATCATTAACCAGATTCTCATGAACCTGAAGAAGCTTGTCTTTGTCATAGGCCGGATAGTCCCAATCTCTGCCGTTGCGAAGAAGGTGTTGTATGATATCTTCCGATTCATCCGCTGAATAACTCTTCACATCAGATAAAGCGCTGACTCCATATGCAAGGTTTTCTCTCGTTGACAGTCCCTTGAATTTCCAGCGCTCTATGTAATAGCAATAAACGCCTGGCGGCAGTTTCGGATGGGTGATTTGGATTGCGGATACGTCATAGAAACTGTGGGACCTCTCCAAGTTCTTTTGCGTGATCCATCGGATAAGTGGTGAGAGGTGGCTTACGAAATGCACGCTTCTACGTTGGCTGGCTGGTAAGTTCTGCATAACCCCACGCCTAAAAGTTATTGTAAATTCCTTTTGTTGAAGCGGACGAGCAATGGGCGAGCGGTCACCCCTGATAAAACTAGAAAGCGAGCTTTGCGCGTCAAAGGATAATTTCACTTTGATGCAGCCGTCCAGGGGTGTGTTATAGATCAGTTCACAGCCCTTGAACTCACGCTCGAAGAAGTCGGTCAGATACGCCTCCAGTTCATCCGGTCGGATGTATCGCCCCTTTTCACGGTCCTCCTCAATCTTGCGCTGGACATAGTCTGAAAGCGCAATAAGAGCATCACCCGACTCCTCCAAAGCCTGAATCTGGATCAATCTTTGTTCGATCACTCGCTCGGATTGATCCATCAACCGGGCTTCCTCTTCAGGCGTAAGTTGCTTGCTAAGAAGGTCAACTGTGAGTTGCTGGACTTCTCTGCCGATGACTGCCTCCAAGTCTCCCAAACTGTTGGCGAATCGCTCAAGCTTCGAATGTAGGCGGTCGTATAATCGTTCCTCGATGGTATTTTTGACTTTGAAATTGACAATTGATAGCCTTTTCGCCAACTGGCCGACCCGATCAATACGGCCTATTCTCTGTTCTACGCGCATTGGGTTCCAGGGCAGATCATAATTAACAATTACTCTACAGAACTGTAGATCGATACCTTCACTGCCGACCTCCGATGACAACAACACGCGGGCGCCGTTCGGGTCTCTAAACTTATCGAGTTGGATCTGACGTTGTTCAGGTTTTATGCCACCATGGATTAAAGCAATATTTATGCCGTCTGCTATGAGACGGCGCTTCAAATATTCCAGCGTAGGTCGGTAATAGGCAAAAATAATGACTTTTTCATCCGAAAGCTTATCTAAAAGCATCTGTTGCAAATTTTGATATTTGCTGTCATTTTCTTCGAAATTGTAGGCTAGGAGTTGGGTAATTTCCGATCCTCCCAGTTCCTCTTCGAAGTTTTCATCAAACAGGTCGTCTACTACCTGCTCGCCTATTGCCTCGGTGTAGAGGTCTTCAGGATTTCCGAATCGCCCGGCTCGGACTTCCTGAGCCATAACCGGAAGACAGCTTGCAGACCTGAGTTGAAGCGTAATCACTTGAAAGACATGAAACGGACTACCATCGATAATACATCGGCGGCGGACGATATCCAGGATGGTCTTGTACAATTGCATTTCTTCCGTGGAATATTCGACCGTCAGCACGAGTGGATCACGCATGGGGCGATTCTCTTTGACCTGCACCCTGCGAGTACGATTGACATAGCTTCCTAAGAGGTTGAGCTTTTCTGCGAGGTCCTGGCACTTGGCAAGTTGTGCCTTATCGGATGGGTCCAGACGCTCCAGTTTTTCCAAAAACTGCTGGAATAAAGGAGATTCACTGATAAAGCGACTGCTACCCATTCCCTCGGCCGCCGTTTCCAGGAGTGGCCTATCCAGAGGAGTCCGAGCCAGGGCATTACCTGCCAGTACCGCAGGACGATTAGCTTCAAGCAATTCTTCAAACATTCCTTGCGTTTCAAAAAAGCTCTCGTCGATCAGGCGAAGCAAGCTATGGAGATCCGTATTGCTGTTGTTGACCGGTGTGGCTGAGACGCAAAGAACAGCGCCAGCACTGGAGGAAAAGCTCTCGCCCAGGTGAAATGTTGTTGTTGCCGGGTTCCTCATGTAATGCGCTTCATCGAAGACTACTAAGTCGAAGGGCTCATACCCTAGAGCCCAATGGCGTATATCGCGCAGAAATTGAGTTTTTGGAACTCCTGATGGCTCCACATCAGGCGGCTCATCCAGCAGGCGTAATTCAGCTTTCGGAGGCCGCAACCCGGAATACGTGGCAATAAAAGCAAAGGGCCGCCCCGGCCCCATCTTTTTCAGTTCTCGTATTTCTTTTTGCAATTCAGAAAACCCAACAATTCTGGCATCCAAGAGAAATTTGCCACGGAGTTCCTCCTCCCATTTCTCGGCAAGGCTTTTGGGGCAAATTACCAGTAGCCTTTCCGCTTGGCGCCTGGCCTGGAGTTCCATCCAAATCAAAGCAGACTCGATGGTTTTCCCGAGGCCCACCTCATCCGCTATAATCAGCCTCTCTGTCGGGGAGTTGATGAACTTAAGAACGGGTTTGAACTGGTACGGGTAGAAATCTATTTGAGCTGCTTCCATCGAGTAGATCACCTCGTGGAGAGTTCCTCTGAGCTTCTCGTAGGTGATCAGGCGTTGAACATCTCTAACCCTCCCGAAATGTTCATCGAGCAGGCGTTCGTTTATGTTTCTATGCGCACTTGTCTGCATTCTCTCCAAGTAAGCCAAAGGACGAAAACTTACACCGCCGCTGGGATACGATAACTGGACCATAATGTGAGGTCCTGCCATTCGCCAGGTACCGGTGAACTGCCCAGGCTGCGCGGGATTGTTCCTGTCAACTACCCAATCGCCGGGGGAAAAAGGAATTTCATTATGTATTTCCTTTTGGTTCATCGTCGAATACCCTCCACTGGCAGGACTTACTGCATTTATTTGACACCCAGGATCCGCTGTAGCGGTCGAATTTCATCGCCATGTTTCACGTTGTTCCATAATAGAACAGAACTGGTTCCAGGCGCTAATGACCATTAGGACATCAAAAGATTAACATTTGCTGTGGCATCTCCGTATGGACAGCGATGTTGCGACGAAGCAAAAGTCCTTCCACACTTGATGCGTTCAGTTGCAGCTTCACATATTTCTCCGTCTGCAATTCTTCAGGAGGTGGGGTCGTAGTTGTGATGAGGTACTGGAATGGGCAGCCAGCAGCTTCCCCAAAATGTTCCTGAAGAGAAGCGACAAATCGTATGAAGCTTCTATAAATTCCTATGCCAAGGTCAGCTTCACGGGGGCTATCATGCAGGAGAAACCCAGGTAGATGGCCTTTCGGCGATACGGTTGTATAAATGAGGGCAGCAATATCAGAAAGGAGGACCGAAAGAGTATCTACGGCCTCGCCGCTCATGGCTGGTCCCTGAGTAATGCTGAAGGAGAGCTCGCGGTTCTTCAAACTAACCTGTCCGTCGTATTTCTCTGACGATAAAACCGATCTGACGGCCTTTGAGAAAATTGCAGCAAGTCTTTTTCGATTTTCATCATGTTCGTGAATCAATGCGCCCAACTCTTCTTCGAGTTTGCTCATTTTCTTCTCTGTAGAGTTCAATTGTCCACGAAGGGAGTCAAGCTCTTGATACCCGCCGGGCATATCTCGCTTATGTACCCAGGCCAGAAGCTCATCATGCAGGTGTTCAATATCCATTATGGAGAACACTTGTTTGCGGATACTCGCGACCAGAGCTTCACGTTTTTCAATCACAATCTTTCGCTCCTCTTCGATTCGTGCCATCTCGTTTTGAAGAGTCACCCTTTGCAAATCAACCCTCTGACGCCCAGATAAAAGCCCCGCATTTTCTTGTTCCATTGCGCGAGAGTCTCGGAATTTGGAAATGTCAGTCGTACTTTGCCGATTTTGAACATAACTGCATTCCCGGAATAGAATGCCACCGAAAGGACACAGTCTATCTTTGTATTCTTGAATTTTATCGAGTGTCTTTTGTTCTAATTGCCCGGCATCCGATTCCCGGCTTGCTGAGCCATACATCTTAAAAAGAGCATCCAATTGCTCAATCGTGTCTTGGTGCATACGCAATCGAGCCCCAAGTTCATCGATTTGAATTTGAAGGGCTTGGTGTTCCTGTTCGCCTTCTTCTTTTGATTGTTCAAGAAGCCCACGCGCCTTTCCAGATAATCGCACTAAATCTTCAGTGAACAAGTCACTGGACCGGAAGGGGCAGGAATCTATGTCGGGTTCGGTGGGCAAGATAGACTGAAGGTGTCGGCGAAGTTGGTAGTCATAAAAATTTACCCGAAATTGTGGTTCTCGCCGCTTATCCTCGATTTCCTTTGTTAACCTATCCTTTTCTTTCTGCAACTCAGAAAGCTTTTCCTCGGCTTTGAGTTCGTCAGGTAAGAAGAGACCGAGAGCGGTCCGCATTAGAAATAATGGACCAGCTTTTGGGAATCTAAGAGAAGGTGTTTCTGATTCGCTTCGGGGGGACCGCCAGTCGTAGATGCTTTGGAAACGTGCCTCTTGATCCCGTGTGCACCAAGCGAGGATGTGAAGCCAATCAATCAGTTCCCTGGTTTGAACAATTTCTACAGTTTCCAGCTCGTTCAGAAAATATTCCAGACCAATGTCTTTGATGTAAGATTCTTGTGTGGCTTTTCGCCCTCCTAGTTCAAGTAGTTCCTCTATATCTGCATCCTCCTTAACGTAAGATGCCTGACCTACACCGAACGGGCGCCGAACGGCCCACTTACGGCCAAGAACATGAAGCTCGGCAGCTACATAACCTTTGGGGAACTCCCTTCTGATAAGGCTCATTACGGCCTTTGAACCGAAGGTCCGCTCTCCAAGGACATAGCGAAATAAGCGACAGAATGTCGTTTTCCCGGCACTGTGGCCCGTGATATTGGTCTTAGAATCATCGTTTTCCGACTCTTCAGCCCAAATGATATTAAGACCAGGTGACAAAGGAATGTCCCTGATCACCAACGGGCTAGGTTTAATCCGTTCAAGAATTACGATTCGGATCACCCAAACATCTGGTTGAAATCGAACGGGCTCAAGTTTTAAATCCTCGTACAGGTCCATTTTGCCTGCTCCTATGCTACGGCAAGCTCATAACTCCTGTGCCGTTGATCGAATAAATGAACTAGTTCGGCCTGTTCCTTCGAAGCCAAAGATAGGTCAGTGCGTATCTTTCTAATATGGTGCATTGCTTCGAGGGCGAACCGAATGATCTCGTTCACACCAGTGGGCAGCTCGTTCTGGACAGATTGAAAGTTTATTCCGGGACTGATCGGTTGTCCTTTTCCTTGGCGCTGTACCGTAATCGCATGTCGCTGCTCAAGATAGTCCCGGCATTGTTTCCAATTTATCGACTGATCCTCTTCCACAAAGAGTGAGGCAGGGGCAGAGTCGTGGGCCACTTCAAAAGCAGGATGATCATTTCTATTTAGAAAAAGCTTGCACCATTCGGGGTGGGTAACCAGGAGTAAGCAGTCGAGGTGATCAATACTGGATAGACTTGGTGGCTGTTCCACAATTGCCAAGGCCGCAGCGCAAATGGCCTTGTCTGTGCCGGTTGCGGGGTAGGCCATGGCAAGGAATTCCTCCAACGGAACTTCTTCAGGCACCCCAACCGGCTCTTGTTTGGGAAAATGAATGTGAGGCGGCCAATTTTTGTAATCCCATTGGTCTACTGGGATAAAGTTGCCCCCCGCATCCACAGGAGGACCAGGTGCCGGGTCGAGGCGGGTCTGGTATGGCCGGCCGGTGCGGATTGCTTCCGCCATGGCGTCGTAGATTTCGAGAATGGTGTCCTTGGTTCGGTAGGTGCCCCACTGCGCCTCGTCCTTGCGTTTGACTATGGGGAAGGTCTCCATGACGTAGCCCACGGCGTCCCGCGGTGTCGAAAAGCTCGCTTTGAGCCGTGCCAGGTCTTCTGCGGATTCGTTTTCTGCCCGGCGCCATTCGCCGTCTTGTTCGGACGGCAGATAGAGGTGGAAAAAGGCTGCGTCCAACTCACAACGGAGCAAAAACCGGCGCTCTTTATCCCAGTGGAAAGGCGGGGTGGACGAGCCAAATGCGTCTGCAAATTTTTCCAAGTCCCAGGCGTTATATGTTAGTTCCAATACACGTGATTGTATCCATTCTCTGAAGCAGCGCCTTTGGGTCCAATCACAGGATTTATCGAGATGATTCGGGGATACTATCGCTATCTGCTTGAAATAATGATATTTTAGATGAATTCCGCCGATTTTTTGCCTAGCGACATAGTCACATGCAAAGGAAGCAAAACACGCGTAAAGACAAAAAGGATAGCTACCAACCGTCCCGTTTGGAACGGTGAGCAGGAAAGTATCGCCAGTACCTGCGAAAGGCACAATTGTCGGGATAAGAGTCCGCTCATTTGTGGGGCTGGTGATGTCCCGCCAACCCAGAAGCGCACTAGGTGCAGAATCCAAACTCTGCACTGCATTTGTGTACGGAATCCAGTACCTTGGTATTGCGTAATGGTACGGGTCGCGATGTTCCTCTTCAGAAGTGCGATCTGCTTGGCCTTGACGAACGGTTGCAGTCGCGCTCAAGACAACGTCCGCCGCCCTGTGATCGAAGAAGTCAGCCATCTTCGCCTCATATAGCGGCAGGTACTCGGCACCGTCTTTGCGGAAGACGTTTCCATCCAAAACCCATCCCTCCGTCTCCAGTTGCTCACGAGTGCGGAACAAGCCGGAATCGTTGGACATGTGGAACATAGCGTTAAATCGTATGCCCCACGGGTTTTCCTCAGATCGGCCTGCCTGTGCTTCCCGGATCAGTATCGGCACCCGCCGGTAAATCGCCTTGGTCAGTTCGGCATCGCGCCGTGATCGAAAAATCGGGCAGGTGCGGGTATTGGGGTTCAGAAGAGCGATCTCTTCAGGTGACAGGGTAAAACGTCGCTCAGGATCGCTTAGGTCTTCAACCGAATGGGCGAAAAATACGAACTCCGATGTCGGGGCCGTGGGGCGAATGCCACGCCCGCTTGTGAAGAGGCAGAACTTCATGCGGCTATCAACATCGGGGAAAATCCCCTTGTTCTCAAAATCGAACAAACTGGCGAGGGATTTCCTTTCGATCACGTCCTGAAAGAAGAACTTGGTCGTATCATCGGTGGCAATGCCGGTGGGCAGCACACAGCCGGTGCGGCCATGCTCATTTAACAGGGTGCGCATCCGTTCGGCGAAGACGGCGTAAAGGTTTATGTCGCCGCGCCCACAAAGCGGAAAGCATGCGCTGTTGCGGAGTATGTGGCTTTCACCTTCCGCCCTGCGAAGGTCGTCGAGGAATTGCTGATAGAGTTGGGGATCACTGTTTTTGAGGGACTCTATTAACCGCCTGCGTGTGGCTGCATTGGGTGCATTGGCAATTTCGGGATTCCGCTCTGAGAACCACTCCTTTTCCTGGAGCTTAACGCGCTCCCAGGGAGGATTTCCAAGAACACAGTCAAAACCGCCCTTGGCGAATACTTCCGGGAAGGCTAAATGCCAGTGGAAAAATTGGTATTGACTCTCCAGGCTCTCTATTTCCGCCTCAGAGTCGCTGGGCAGAGTCCGACCCCTTGCCAAGGTGTTCAGGTGTCCCTGGGTCAAACCGAAAGGGTCCGGGGATGGGAATCTCGGATCACTTGGATGTGGGGGGAAGTACCTGTGGGTGACGAATGCGGCGCACCAGGTATCCGCAACCTTTTTCTTGTGCAGGTATTCCTCGGTCTCTACATTCAAGCGAAAGGCCAGTTCCTTGGCTCGGATGTCTTCCGGACGGTCGTCCGGCAGTTCTTCCAAAGCAGCGGCTGCCTTTTGCAGGAGGGCCTGGGTGTCGCTATCCTGCTGAGAGAAAAGAGGCCCCATTCCGCGCCGTTCTACCCTGTTGCGTTTTTTAAGCTCAGTGCACGCAGCCCTGTCGTCGCCCTGGATAGGTTTAAAAGCATCATCCGGTATGCCAGCGGCGACCAGTTCAGGCGTGGCCCCCAGCAAGCTGTTGCCCACTCGAATATGGTGATCAAGAAAAGAAAGCGGTTTGCCGGGCTCAAGGGCTTCCAGCCACAGACCGACTCGGCACAGCTCGGCGGCCATGGGATTGATGTCCACACCATAGAGGCACCGGCCGATCACATCCCGTAAAGCCCCCTGGTAAAGGAGCGGAGAGGGTTCGCTCTCCCCCTGAGTCAGCGCACGCACGCGGGCAAGATGTCTTGCCAGCCGGTGCGCAGCCCCGACCAGGAAATGGCCCGATCCTACTGCCGGGTCGCATACCTTGAGTGAAAGAATGGCGTTCTCGGCTTCAGCCCCTGTTTTACCCTTTATGGTTTCTTCCACAACCGGGTCCAGTGCGGAGTCCAACAAACATTGAACGAGAGAATCCGGTGTGTAGTAGGACCCGGAGAGCTTGCGCTCGCTGCCGGCGAACTCGGCGAAGGTGAAACGAGCACCGTCCGCGCTGATCTGCGGTGTTAAGGCTAGAAGGCTTTCATACACACCGCCAAGCTCTTCTGCACCGAGATTTCTATAATCCACGGGTCGCAGGACTTTTCCCTGGTGAGTAAACGCAAGATTCCGCAGCGCTTCGAGGAAATCAAAATTGGTCAGCTCCACTTTGTTGAGAGCGGCGGTTGAGGCGGGGTCCCAAAGGAAACTGCCCAAGACCGGCAGGGCCAAATGTTCGCGTACGGCGTCAGAAGCGGGATTCCCGGAAAGGGCTCCGACCAGAAGCTGAAACTGACACCAGAGATCGCCATGGCGACTGCCTTTTATACGTGAAGCCAAATCACGGAGTCGGCCGGTGCTGTAATTTTTTGCGTAGCATTCGCGGGCGGCCTGCGCCGCATCCGATCCATCGTGGGGATGAAGTAGAGAAATACCTTCAATTTTACGGTCCTCGGCAACGAAAAGGAAGATCAGCCGGTAGACGACCCGCAGGAGCTGTCCATGGAAATCAGCGAGTTTTGTCTGCCCGGTACGCAGCCCATCACGCAGCTCAACGTTTTGGGGATGGCTGGTGAAACCCTCACCCAAAATTTTCAAAGCCCTTTCAACTCCGCCGCGTAAATCGCCAAGAGCGCGTGTCCCTTGCTCTTCGGCAATCTTCGTCCATTGTTCCAGCCAGCATGTCTCGGGCCTGTCGCCCTCGCGCGGAGCAAAGCGCGTCGCATGTGCCATGAGCCACAGCAGGACAAAGTCGGAATAGACCTCGCCCGCAAACATGGCTTCAAGGTCGAACTCCAAAAAGGACTGGCGGGAGAGGGTCTGGCTGTCTCGAAGAATTCGCAGGAGCCGGCCGTTGCATACTATTCCCCAGAGATGGCTGGGGCTTCGGTTTAAAAACTCCTGCACGAGCCCGTGCGGATTGGCGGATGCGGCCCCGCGCACTCCAGCCGCGCGGCGGTCAAGGCTTAGGCCACACCCTACGAGATGGACAGGAACAGGGCCGAACAGCCGGTTAATAGCATAGGTCCTGCCGGCAACCTCAGGGCCGGCGCTGGCGGGCAGCAATCCAAAACCCAGTTCGCGCAAAAGCGGGAGGCTCCATTTGTCATTGGTCAAGCCGGTTCCCGGCTCGCCCTCTGCGAGCTTCGCGGCGGCTGCCTGGAAATCCCCCCAATATTTGCGCAAACGGTTCCATGACTGCGTGATGAGTTCGTTAAAACGCTCTTCGGGCGCCAGGTTATAATCTTCCGGCCGAGTGCCGGGCAGGTTTTCCTTCGTGTCCAGGACTCGCCGCAGCAGGTCGGGAGGCAGCAGGCCGCCTTCGGATCGGATGGTTTGAAAATCATTATTTCGGCGGCTCATATCAATTCAACCTCGGCAAAAGGACGTAGGCTCCCAAGATATCTACCGGAAGCACCGGCTGGATGGTTACTCGGCCCCTGGTGCGCGCAGCCTCCCGCACGCGCTCGTGTGCGGCCAGTTGAAGCGCGGCGCGTTCGCTCGCAATTTGTTCCATGGCCTTTTGAAATTTGGACAAGGCTGGAAGGATGATTCCAAGTTGCTGGTCGATGGCTGTAGGTAGGAGGGTGCGTTCGGGGCGAGTGGACAATAGGCTTTCGCCCGCTTCGGGTGTGAGCCACTGAGGGGCATCCGCCGGTCCCGTACAGGCAAGAGGTACGATTTCCTCGCATAGGATGGTTTCCGTATCAGCACCGGCGATCTGGAGGTGATAGCGAAAACGTGCCACAAACAAAGTCGTCCTGGCATTCACGGCAGATGTTGATATGAACCCACAACGCGCAGCCACCGCCCTGGCATCGCGGGCAACGGGGTCGAGCGCCTGGTCAAGGGTCCAGCCAGCAAGACCTTCGATTATGGGGCTGGTGCGGCCCAGATATACCTCATTTTTTTCAACCGGGAGGTCAAATCGACCGGTAAATGAATCATCCCGGCCGATTGCCTGGCGCAAGGCACGGGGTACATCATTTCCGAGATGCACCGTCACCTTCTTCCCATTGCCTTCTATCGGGACATTTGCCGCCTGAAGAACGCTTTGGAAAAAGCAGGCTACATCCTGGTTGCGCCCAATCGCAGAGCGTACGCTTTCAAGCTCCGCCGCGACGGCTTCCGGGCTTAGTGTGTGCTGAGCGAAGCGAGAACGGCTTATCTTTTCACGGTCGCGGGCGTTCTCCCATTCAGCGTGGAGGGCTTTTTTCTCGGAATCGACAAGTTCCTTGAATGGGATCACCATCTGTTGCTGGTACGGGGTTCTTCTCCTGCGCAGCAGCGTGCCCTCGAAAAGTGCTTCCGCAATTTGTTCGCTTGAACCAGGCACAGCCACCGTAATCCCAAGATCGCTTTTAATGCTTTTATGTTTGCGTATAAGGACATCCAGGATGACCCCATCCACGGGATTGTCAGCCCCATAGTAAGTGATGACACGGACTTCCGGTTTATCCTGGCCGAAGCGGTCTACCCGGCCCTCGCGCTGCTCATGACGGGTGGGGTTCCAGGCAAGGTCGTAGTGGAGGACGGCGTTAAACTTTTGCTGAAGATTGATTCCTTCCGCCAGACAGTCGGTACAAACGAGCACATATTGCCCTGGCTCGGAAGTGAGGTCAGCGATTCGAGCTTCCCGTTCCGCGGGAGGTAGCAGCCCCGTAACGGACTCTACCCGCACTTTGGAAGGCAACGCCTCGCGAAACTGGCGGGCAACGTATTCGGCTGTATCGACGAACCGGCAGAAGACTACAGGTTGAAAATCATCGGCCAGTAGGGATTTTATCTCGCGGATTGCGCATTGAAGCTTGTTGTCGGCTTGCGCGGGAAGCGACTCCGCCCTCCTGGCAAACTCCAGCAATTTTCGGCGCGTGTTTTCAGCGGAAGTTTCTGAATCTGAGCCGGGGCTAAAATCCAGGGCGACAACATCATCTGAGTCGTCCTGGTCGAGCACCGTGCGACGGCCTACCTCGTCCACTTCATCATCGGGGGCTTCATCCACCGCAGCTCGGCTGCGAAGAGTGGCGGCCGCAGCAGCGGGGCTGGAAGAGACGCATCTTAGAAGGGCCAAAGCGGACCAGTAGCGCACCCGCCTTCGTCTTTTACTGGCATCATCTTCAGAGGCAAACTCGCGCGCAAAGGAAAATATGTCATCAAAGAGAGCACGATATTCTTTGCTGAAGGTGTAGGTGGGCTCGGGCGTTTTGTCGAAGCGAGCGGGGAAGAAGGTTTCCGTTTGAAGATAGTGCTCGATATCTTTTCGACGACGCTGCACGAGATAGCGGGCAAGCTTTTTGCGGATTCCCTCCCGGCTGGCCTTGTCCAAATCAGTGGGCAGGTTTGCGAATTCCGGTTCCAGCAAGCTCAAAAGAGATCGAAATGCTTCTTCGTTGCCGCTGTGCGGAGTGGCGGTAACCAGGACGAGGTGCCTCGATTTGGATTCCGCGACGCGCCGCAGCAGATCAAAGCGCTGTTGGCGTCCGCGCCCAACACCTCCGGCCAGGGTGCAGCCATGGGCCTCATCCACGATAACGAACTCAGGACATTTGATTATAAAATCGTCAGCCCTTCGTGGTGTCTTAATGAAGTCAGTGGAGACGATAGTGAAGCGGTGGCGGTCGAAAACGGAAACCCCCAGGGGAAGGTCGCGCTCCAGGCGCTGGATCGTGCTGCTAAGCACCAGTTCAGCATCAATGTGGAATTTTTCAGCCAGTTCACGTTGCCATTGTTCGGCTAAGTGAGGCGGGCACAGCACTGAAAGTCGCCGAATTTCACCGCGATCCAGGAGTTCACGGGCGATGACCGCCGCCTCGATGGTTTTGCCGATTCCAACATCATCGGCGATCAAAAGGCGAACCGGGTCCAACTTCAGGGCCATCATCAAGGGCACGAGCTGATAGGGCCGGGGTTCTGCGGCAATGCGCCCAAAACTGCGGAATGGGCCGGCGGCCGCGCGCGTTGACAGGCGTGCTGCATCACGCAGGAGCTTACCGGAAGAGAAGTCGCCAAGATCGTCGCGGGTTGGGAGCCGAAAAGCGGTGGATTCGACCGGCTCGATGACGGGCATGATGCCGGTAATCTCCTCGTCCAGGCCGCCGACCGGCCGGGCTATCAGTATCATATCTGTGGATTCGGGCAACACAACCCACTCGCGGCCGCGTGCGTTAATAAGGGTACCGGGTTTAGAAAGAGAGGCTGTACTCATTTTTGAGGTCTTCCAAAGATGTCTGGGTGACGGCCAAAGATATCGTTCCAATCCGCCGTATGATGAAAGCGGATTACAACATACCCCGTCTCGATAAGCCGATTCGTTACCGCCTCGTCCTCGCGGATTTGATCGGGGGCATCGTGCGGTGGACCGTCAATGTAAATCGCTGCGTTATGTTCCCGGTAATAAAAATCCGGCCGGGTATGACAAGATCCGATCAGAAATTGGGCATCACTTGGCGGGCGGAGCAGACGTTCATCCACCATATCGAGCCATTTCCTCTCCAGGTGGCTGTCGCAGCGCTTGCGAAGGGCGGCCATCCTCTCGAAACGTGATCCTGCCCCTCCTGCCGGATGGCAAACGGCCCCGCACAATTCGACCAGCAGACCGCGAATAAGATGGCGGTCCAAGTCCTTGTGATCCGGCTGGTTTCCATAGTCGAGAAGGCATTCATAGCATGCCTTACCGCAGGTATGTGCGCCATTGTCCTCAAAGGTGACAGGGTCATAATGGCAAACCTCCAATGCATGCCGGGCAAGCATTGGCAACACTGCCGGGTCTTCCGCAATCTGGCGAAGGACACCGGCCCCACCCTCGGAAGCTTCATAGAAGAGTATTTCCTGTCGGGCCTGTGGCGAAGGCATGGGCTCACAAGAGAGTTCTCGCGGCTCAAGCTGAAAGTGCTTCTGGATGGCTTCTTTAAAAGCAGCCTGCAAACTTGCCATTTCCGGCCCGGAACGCGGGGGCTCCAACCGGATCACCAGGGCATTCTTTGTATCCTTAACATAAGGAACAACCGTCTGGAGCCTTCCCTGTGCGGGGGCATCGTCATCATCTTCCTGATCGGCCTGATTACGCGACCAGTAGCCGCGTTCCAGATCGAGCCTGAAGCCGGGGGCCTGGTTTCGCTGGTTGGCCCACCCCATGTTAATGCGATAGAGGTCTGTGGCATCACCATAAGAGAGACGCATTACAGGCACGTCACCCACGTAGACTTCAGCATCCTTGCGGTCCAGCTTGCCGCCAACCTCCGGGAAACGGTAGGAGGTGAGGAGCTTGTACCCGAACCGCTGCCGCTCCTCTTCGTCGCAGGTGATACGTTGTGCAAGCTTAAGGCTGACGTTTTGCAGGTGAACGAGGTTGTCGATCCGGGAGGCACTGTCCAAAGCATGTCCGCAGCGGTCACAAATCTCAGCCAAATTGGCGTTGCCTTCCTCCAGATGGGCGTAGCCGCATTGCGGGCAGCGTTTCATTGTGGCAGTAACCAGAGTGTGGGTGTCTTCGATGTCGTCCGTGCCAAAATCGAGATTCACTTTGTAAACTCGATATCTTGCTCCTTCATGGTAGATCAGAGCGCGCGGTCCAAATTCGGAGATCGCCAGGAAGCGAGGACGCGACACGAACTCATCTCGGCTATTACGCCGTCGCCGGCCTGGGACATAAGCCGAAAGAGGCAAGCGGGGGAAATTGTATCCAGGTAGAAAACCTTCCGCCGCAAGGTACCGATAGGAATAGAAGTCGCCTTCATAGATGCCTTCGGCTTCGGTGAGCAAACGAATCTGGCTTTCCGCCTGGGCGCGCAGACGCCGGGACTGATTGCGCTCCGATTCCGGGCGCGAGTGATCTCCAATGATCCTATGGTGCAACTCACGCTGCCTGACGGCGGCCCTGTAAAGGCTTCGCCACCGCTCGCAGGATACATCGAAAGCCCTCTCGATCTGATCGAGGATTTCCCTGGTCCAGTTTTCGTGGAACCAGGAGGCGGTGGACAATTCGTTTCGGATGCTCTCTACGAGTTGATTTGCTTTGATTAGGGCAGCGGCGCGATAGGTTGCATTTCGCAGTTCGCCGGCGATGTTGTCCTTGATAGGGAGTGGAATTCTTCCATCTGAGGTCGATAGATCAAGAACCGCAGTGAGGGTCTTGCCGAGATCGGGTTTGGCGACTTCCATCCATAAAGCATGGATATGGGAGCGCACAAGGTCACGATTCCGAATGTCTATGCGAGGTGGGGCTACGGAACCCGCAACCATTTGGTTGGGTTCCCGGAAATAATACTGGTCATGAGGGCTTCGACCCGCACAGTACGTATAAACCAAGGCCGGCTGGCCCCCACGTCCCGCTCGGCCGCTACGCTGAGCATAATTGGCGGGAGTCGGTGGGACATTCCTCAGATTGACTAAATTCAACTGGGCTATATCCACGCCCAATTCCATTGTCGGTGAGCAAAAAAGTAGCGGCAGTTCACCGGCACGGAATCGATCCTCCCGCTCTTCGCGGTCCTCGGATGCAACCTGGGCGGTATGTTCGCGAGCTTCCAACAAACATTTCAAATCAACAAATGTGCGGTAGCAGCCCACGAAGTAGCGGTTGACTTGAGGTGGAATCTCGCCGGCATCGAGAAGACGCGTCCGGTCCACCGGGCGAATCTCGCCGTCTCCCGGTTTCCAGCGCAGGGCGTCGGGGTTAATCTGGTAACCAGGTACGTCCCCGCTACGAACCTGCTCGACAATCCCGTAGCGTTTCAACGCTAACAGCAGGAATTGGATGACTCGATCAACCTTCTCGCGACCGAAAGTCCGCCCTGGTTGTACGTATTTGGTCAGAGCGCGTTTCAGATAGCGCCCATAGCCGCCGTATGAAGAAATGAAAAAGCCGGTGCGGTCATCATGCTTTTTAGGTCGGGGGTAGGCAACGACGGATTTGGCAAGCTCACGAACATCCTCAAGATACCAGACGGTATCTTCAAGCAGGCGCGGTTTGGTCTGTTCGACCAGATCGAGTTGCTTTTGGGGGTCCAGGACATCGACCTTGACCGCAAGTTGCCGACGCAAAACATCAAGCAGAGTCAGGATCAATTCTTCCCTTAGCTCAGCAGGGCATAACCTTAGAACACTCGGAATCTCAATGAACTCTTGAGGTCCACGGCCAGAACGGATGGAAAATCCCGTTTCCCAAAGCTCGGTTTCACCAAGTAGCCCGTCTTCGCCCTTCAGCCCCACATAGTCGAAGACCAGCAGACCACAGTCTTCCAGGTTGGGGGCGGTGACGCGCCAGCCACGCTGTAGGTCGCGGTATAGGTAATAGTCGATCACTCGGCGCAATGCATCATTGGTTGCGTTTCTGGCCGGGCCTCGTACGTCAGGATCGGCGGCATACTCTTCAAACCGAAGCTGCATGGCATCAAAGACGCTACGCGACAGCTCGCCGTGGCTAAGGCCCTCATCGCCTTTGCCCTGGGTGGCTCTGTGAAGCGCAGACCGCAAGAGAGCGACTTGGGCGAAATCGTTGAAATGACCAGCCTGTAGCGAGGCGTCTTGCCGGTTATCGGTGAAGCTTAGGAGCTTTCGGGCTTCGGGTTTGAGCTGGCGATCACTTTGCAGTTCAATAAGGGATCTGACGGCCAGTATCGTAGTCGCTGTACTTCGATTGTCAACGCCAAGGGTTGCCAGTTTCGGGCGCTCTGAGCGCTGGTTCTTTGCGTAGGCGACACCACACGAAGGTTCAAGACAAAACAGGAAATTTTTGCGAATCAGGGCTGCGGGAACACCCTGTCCCTCGGAAACAATTCGGCCTGTAGCATCGACGAAAATGGGATCGGGTAATTCCCCTTTGGCATCTGGGCAAATGCGTTCCTCTCCTCGCGGGGTGGTTTCTTTCACAAAGGAGGGTGCACGCTCCATGAGTTCTGCTCCATTTCCGCGCGGCCAGGGTGCGGCTTCCGATACAAACAGGTAAGCATCGTCACTGCCATCATCGTTTCCCTCACGACGATCCTCTCTTGGCAAAAGGAGTTGTCCACGTTCGTCTGAAACCACTTTGACGCGATAGTACGCAGTGCCGCATTGTCGGCAGAATACCAAGGGGAAAAGGGGTTTATGCGGCTCTTCGGGTTTTGCAACTTTTTTAGAAAGATCGAGGTAGCGAATATGCTCGGGCTCGATAGTGGCCCAAACGGTATCACCTCGCGTGAAGAACTGATGGAGTCTGAATGCAAAAATCGGGAAACGGCTGGATTCACTGCGGCGAAGTTCGCAACCTTTGAGCAAAAATCGTCGCAGGATTTCTGCGCAACGGTTCGATTCAGTCGAAGTCAAACGGGCCAGTTCCTCCGCGGCGCTGCCCTCGCCCTCTAATCTCCGTGGTGCCTGCCTGATAAGCCTTTCGGACCCATGTTCGGTCCGCACTCCAAACGTGGATTCAATCCAGGAGGTTAGGGGGTGAAGCCGAAAATCTTCATAGCTATCGGGAGGAGTACTATTCAATTCAATCGTCTCCCGGAAAGCTTTGATGGTTTCCTTGGTCTCAAAATCAATTTCCGGTGTGGCGCGTTCCAAGGTCTCACCAATTACCTGGGAGGAATTGAACGAAACGCCAAAGAGCGTCTCGGCAACCTTCGCAACTTCCTGCTTCTGTTCCTCGGAAGAACCTCCGCTGACCATGGTGGCAGAAGTTCCGATACAGGTAATCTCCTGATTTCCGAAGGCGAAACGACAACGACGGTTCAGCAGCGCGACATCAGCCCCCTGTCGGCCGCGATAGGTATGGAGTTCATCGAAAACAAGGAAGCGGAGCCCCTGAGCAGCCCGAACTAGTTCGCGATCCTCGCTACGCGTCAGCAGTAACTCCAGCATCATATAGTTGGTGAGCAGGATGTCCGGGGGATTGCTCCTGATCTCCTCGCGCTCCGCGCCTTTCTCCTGTCCGGTGTAGCGTGCAAATCGAACAGCTGGGCCTTTGGGGTAGCCCTTTTCGAGGAACTTTTTAAGCTCTTCATTTTGACTGTTGGCAAGGGCATTCATGGGGTAAACAATGATCGCCTGTATTCCCCGCCCGGACCCATTGCGCAGGACGTGATCAACTATTGGGACGATATAGGTGAGGCTTTTGCCCGACCCGGTGCCACTGGTCAGTACATAGGACTTGTCTTCTTTGGCTTTGCGGATGGCGTCACGTTGGTGGGCATGAAGTAGGAGTGGTTTGCCAGTAAGGTCAGAATCGGTCTTGTCGAGCCGGAATATGTTGGCGCATTCAGGATGGAGAGTCCCTTCAGCCACCAGTTCGTCTATTATACCCCCTGGTAGAAATGTGGGGTTGAGCTGAAGCAGCGGCTCCGGCCAAAACGCACCGGCATTAAGTTCCGTGTCCACTTTTTTTGAGATTCGTGGGTCTGCAATCTTGATGAAACTACGCGTGTAGCTGGAGTAATCACCGACAAGCCTATCCCGGAGATCGAAGACGTCCATTGTTTTACTCCGAAAGAATTAGAGCACGGAAGCTAAGCTTCTATACGATGAAATCAGGTGAACTTTCGTAGAATGTTACCCGTGCTTCGTTGGCTTCCAGGCTCTTAAAACGAGGCGAACAAAGATTGCGTGCCTGTTTGATCATAGAATAAACGCTTCTATTCATGGCTACAGCCCAGATGAAAGTTGTGCCCGCACCGGAAGTCACATGTCTTTATCATGAGTGATTGGGAACTGCATTTTCTTACGCCACATGGCTTTGGCCGTCAAGCCTAAGATAAATTATCTCCGTTCGCAACCGGTGGGTGCTTGATTTGACTGCTGTCAGGCCTTTGATTTCCCACTTCCTGGGAATGGGGTGTATTTTTTCGTGGAATGGGATTTCAGGGGTAGGGTGTTGTATGGTGTGAATTTGGCTTTATGCACCAAACAAGGTGGCAAACGCAACCTTGAGGGGGCACACGTATTCCACAATCCTGGCCGGCGGCTGTCGCGTCTCACCACACGCAATCGGTGGAATTCCCCTAGTAGTCTTACTTAGTATTATAAGTAAGGTAGAATAGACTACTATGGAATCGGCTTCCTTCCTCACCCGG
>LUZZ01000349.1 GCA_001603845.1 Syntrophobacterales bacterium Delta_01
GCCCTTGACGTCCTCGAAATCGGCGTCTTCCGGCCTCGCGCCGCCGTTCCAGATGGAGTTCGGATCGATCTTAAAGGGAGAAATGTCCGAGCGGCCGTTCAAAAATTCCACCACTTCGGACAGGTGGTTGACGGGCCGCACCGCAACGGAATCGATCACCGCCGCCTCGCGGGCGTTTTCAGCGGGCACGATCAGGTCGCACCGGCCGCGGTCCCGCGCCTGCACGGCCATGGAGAGGCACCCGGAAACCGGCTTCACCCGGCCGTCCAGCGCCAGCTCTCCGGCCAGCACCATCGATTCGGCCTTCGTGGAATTGACCACCCCCAGGGCGGACAGGATCCCCACCGCAATGGGCAGATCGAACCCCGATCCTTCCTTTTTGATGTGCGCGGGAGCCAGGTTTACGGTGATGCGGTCCATCGGAAACGGATAGCCGCTGTTTTGCAGCGCCGCCTTCACCCGGTCCTTGCTTTCCCGGACGATATTATCCGGCAACCCCACCGTCGCGAAATAGGGCAGGCCCGCCGAGATATCGACTTCCACCTCGACCGGTATGGCATCGATGCCCAGGAGCGAGCAGGTGTAGGTTTTGGCAATCATCCGGAAGCGGCTCTCGTGACGGGAATTGATAATGTGTCCGAATTGGCGGCCATTATTGACACAGATGGGAGCCGATGGCAACAGACTTCGGGAAAGACTTGATGGGATCGAAACGATGCTTGAAAACGTGGGGGCGCTTGGCCCCCACTCACAATGTTCCAGGCCGGCTATTTGAATACCTCGTCCAGCCAGTCGAAGAGCACCTGGCCCACCAGGCTGCGGTTTTCCATGACGCAGTGATTGCTCGCGCCTTCCGCGGAGGGCGTGACGACCATTTTTTTCAAAGGATTTGGGAAGTTGTCCATAGCCAATTTTTGCTGCCGCTGCACCTCGCTGCTCTTGTATTCCCCCTCGCCCACGATGACCAGGGCGGGGACGGCGATCCGGGCCGGGTCGAACGTGTTGCCTTTGTTGGCCTCGATCAGCATCTCGGGCTTGTCCGGGGGCACTCCGTAGCGCCAGCAGATAGCCCTGACCACGCCGGCGTGAAAGGAAGACCACGACGCGCGATCTTGTGCGGTCGCCACGGCCGCCGGCATGGTAGCGAACAGCGCATGGGCGTCGACCACGGCGGAATTCATGGCGATCGCTTTGATGCGGGGATCGTGCATGGCGGCCTGAGGCACGAACAGGCCCCCGCCGCTGAAGCCGTAGACGGCCAACCGCCGGGGATCGACGTCCGGGCGGCTGAGAACGTAGTCAACCAGCGCTTTCATGGGCACATTGGTATCCGTTCGGAAGACCTTGCCTTCCAGGGGCAGGAGTCCCTGGCCGGGCAGGTCCACGGTGATGAAATTATATCCGCGCTCGAAGGCCTGAGGGGCGATATAGTAGAACAGATCTTCGGCGAAGGTTTCGCCCCCGCCGATCATAATCAGGGACTTGGCGGGTTTGGCGCCTGCGGCGGCCTTGCGGAAATAGCACGGCAACACGGTGCCTTCAAAAGGGATTGCAATGGTTTCAACGGGAGGTTCGAGAAAAGAGCCCGCCTTTTGGAAAAGGCGGCGCGCCTTGAGCCCTCTTTCCTTGAACACGGGATTATCCGGCGGCATGGAGATCAGAGAAATGCGATAGTAGTCTGCAGCGCGCAGAAGCTGATCGCGGCCGCTTATCATGTGGCCTGCGGCGAGAGATTTTTCGCCGCGCGCCTCGGCGAGACGCGCCAGTTCGAACCACTGTTGCTGCCAGCTCGCCGCGTCGCCGTCCTTGATATGCGAAGCGGCGTAAAACGCCTCGCCGATCTCGGCTCCCCCGTTCACCGTTGCGCCCAGGACCAGGTTGCCGAAATGGAAATCCATGTCCCCTTCTTTGAAAAAGTAGTTGAAGGTCGTCGCATGCGCATCGAAAACCTTCTTGCCGTCAGAGGCCGCTGCAGGTACCGCTGCGATACCGGCCAGGATGAAAAACAGAATACCCGCCAACACGATAGGTTTACTGAGGCTGCGCTGCTTCATACGGAAATCATCTCCATTGGGGCATTTAACGGTCGAATCCATCGTCAGTATTTGCGAAAACTATTGGGAGGCGTCACGGCCCGGCGCGCCCATTGCGAAAGCATTTCCCGGTTCATGAGTCCAGTTATAGAATCGTCAACTTCCGGAAATACATGATGCAAAGATGGTGGGGGGCGTTCCAAAAAATCGGGCCGGCCCCGGTGCTTCGTTGGCCGGCCTCTTGCGCTTCGTGCAAAGGGAACAGAAAGCATCCCGGACAACGGGTATCCGGGCCGCTTGCCGAGAAGCGTTACGGGATCGACCCACCGCATCGCCCGCCCGCGGCGTGTGCTTTCAGCCGTTCGATATCGCCGGATAGGATGATTTCCAAATTCCGCTGGATTTCTTCAATCGGCCAGTCCCACCACCGAAGGGCCAGCAGGTAGGAAACGACCTCCTCAGAAAACCGCCGGCGAATGAACCGGGCAGGCATGCCCCCCACGATGGCGTAGGCGGGAACGTCTTTTGTTACGACGGCGCGGGTCGCGACAATTGCCCCGTCGCCGACCGTTACCCCCGCCGAAATCAACGCTTCACTGCCTATCCACACGTCGTTGCCGATCACGATGTCCCCTCGATTGTCCCAAGCTTGCGCGGGTGACATATCGTGGTTCCACTCGTCCCCGAACAACGGAAAGGGATAGGTCGAAAAAGACAAAAGCGTGTGATTGCCGCCGTTCATCAGGAACTTCGCTCCGCAGCCGATGGAGCAGAATTTCCCGATGACGAGGCGATCTCCGTTGACCGGATAATGATGGAAAACGTTGTTTTTCAGGAAATCGCGCGGGTCGCGCACCGGGTCGTTATAGATCGTATAATCGCCGACGACCACACCGGGGCTTTCGACGACGTTCTTGAGATAAACCGTCTGCCTGTGGCCGGGACGAGGATAGACTCTATCCGAATGGGGCATAATGGAAGTACCCTTCTACTTTTAATTCGCCGAATCGAAATCAACGCGAACAGATGAATATCCCCGCTTGGACAATGAATGGGAGCTTCCAGACTATCTCTTACCTTCGGCACGGGCAACGAAAAGAGACGATGCCCGTGCCCCCTCGTGTCGGCCACCGGGTTCGGCCGGGCGCCCCAATCCCCTATCGCTGCCGCAGGCCGGAGATCTTAACCGCTCCCCTGTGATACCCGGAAGGAAACAGCCTCCCCATATCCTCCAGCTCCAAGCCGTTTTTCTCGCACGTCTCGTACACCGTCGGGACATTTCCCGTGGTTCCGAATTGATCCCGCAGATACTTAATCACCTTCCAATGCTCGTCCGTAAGCTCCTCAACGCCCATTTCCCTGGCTTTGAAGACGGCGTACTCCTCATCCCAGTCCTCGGGATATAAGAGAAATCCCCTGTAGTTTATCCGATAAACCCTTTCGCGCAATGGAATTTTGGCCGCACTCATTCTCGCAACCGGCAACCAGGATGAATGAACCTGTTCTTCCAGGTACGTGAGACCGGCGAGCTTGCAGACCCCCCGCAGGTAACCGGTGGGGAACAGCCTCTTCATGTTCGCCAGTCGAAGCCCGCAATGTTTTCCCACCTCATGCACCATGGGACATTGCCCCGTCTGGTTGAATTGGGTTCGGACGTACGTGACGACGCACCAGTGGTCTTCGGTCAAACCGCCGGCGATGCCGAGACCGGGCGCTATGGCCTGAGCGAAATCCGCGTCCCACTTTTGTGGCTCCACCAGGAAACCATTTGCATCGACTTCGAATTTCTTGGTTTCGGTTTCAATGGTTGGCATGGCGTACGCTCCTTTCATCGCCGGCATCATGCAGGCGAATCCGAAGTGACAGGGGCATGGAACCTCTCTCTACCAGCAACGATTGAATCTAATTTTCACCTGTACTGCAGGGAAGAAGCGCAATTTTAGGATTCACAGGACGATCTAGCCATAAGGTGTGCACACGACCACAAGGTAAACATTTGGCTCGTTGGCAGCATTGTCAAGCGAAAATCGAGAAAAAAAGCACAAATGTTTGCAAAGTGGCCTTCACACGGCTGGGAATGCCGTTTTCTGGAGCAAAATCCTCATGGTGTGCGGAGGGCGCCCCCTGGTTTGCCGGTTGGTCCAGGGGAGGCCCTGCCACCGGTTCTCTTGATTCATCTATCGCTGTTTGGCAAAAGGGATCAGGGATCAAACGGCCTGGTGCCAAGGGCGTGCTCGAAATCGGCATCCTCTGTCCGTCCAGCACCATCGATTCGTCCTTCGCGGAAGTGACCACCTCCAGGGCGGACAGGATCCCTAGCGCAATAGGCGGGTCGAACCTCGACCCTTCCTTTTTGATGTGTGCGGGGACGAGGTCTACGGTGATGCGGTCCGTCGGAAACGCCGCTGTTTTGCAGCGCAGCCTTCGTCCGGTCCACGCTTTCCCGGACGATATCGTCCGGTAACCCCAAGTGACAGAGTTACCTGGGCCACACGCGGAGCACCACTCCTTACTGCATCATTTCATTTATCTTAACAAACCACCCTCTTACTTCCTCATAGCATCGAAGCTCTTTCAGGTGAGCCTTGTCTATTCTGTTTGCCCCGTTAGCGATGTCGAACTTTATGATTATAGGTCGAAGAGTCTTTTGAGTCTTCACTACCTTAACCACGTCCGTCTGATCCCAAATGTCTACCCAATTCGGATCCCCAAAATCGACAATGTCGGTGGGTAAAGTAAAGATGCTTTTTACTACTGCCGGATGGGCGTAATTCTCGATTGTCCTCTTTGCTGTGAGGCAACCGCAGGAGCCATCACCCCGAGCATTCACTTCATCACAGCAGCACTGGTATTTGCAGTCGTCGTCCCGATCGTAAAGATGAAATTCGGTCTTCCCGAGTTTCCGCAGATAGTCGTTGGTGACCCAGTGTGCGAGAATGCTCCCTCCCAGGGGAATTATCAAAACCCGTGGATCGGATTCGAGATCGACATCAACATCCTCGACGCAGGTACGGCAAAGATTCTTCATGAAGGCTACATCGGTCGGGCCTTCTACGCAGACGATCACTTTCAGCTGGTCTATGTTGTCGGGCAACAGGCTCGGGAGCATGCCTAGTTCATCAGCGATTTGGTAGAGAATCTCTTCGCTGCCAAAATCAACTTTTACCTTATTTCCGTCATGGTGGATGTAGCGCAGATTATCAACGTTGATGAGTCCGGCGAGGGATGGACTGTGGGTTGTCAGAAAAACCTGGCAGGGCGTTTCTGAGCTCAGCACTTTGAGGGCTTCAATTAGCTTGGTCTGCCAGTCTGGATGTTGGGATGTTTCCGGTTCCTCGATGGCATAGATGACTGTGGGTGAATCCTTTTCCAACTTTTTTCTCTCTGCTTCAGCACGGAAAAAGTTGATTAGGACCAAACGCCTGACTCCGCTCCCTCTTTTATTGAGGGGAATGCCATCATCGCTAATCAGGTCGAACGTAAAAATGGAGTCCCACTTTAGGTCAGAAGCAAAGTCCGGTCTCAGATCGGAGGCAATTTCGGGGTTCATCTCTCGGAGCTTTTCAACCGTCCTCTGGGAAATTTCTACCAGCTTCTGCTGAACCTGCTCCTCAATGGCTTTCAGTTCGCTTTCTATGCCTTTGAGGACCTGCTTTGTTGCCGCCTTCATGGGGTTTTGTACTTCACTGTCCTTATCGACATTTTTTCTGTCCGACTGGAACAAAGCATAAATTGGAAAATATTTGGTAATCTGCCCGTAGATTGTTCTTGTATCTTCTTTGTTTATTTCGATGAGTATCTCGTCAAGCTGCATGGATGGCCTCTGGGTTTCCCTGATCTCTCGCCTGATCTCGGAACTTATGGTCGCATTGTACCGAGACGTTTCAATTCCCAATTCATTGGCCAGTTTTTTTAGGTCGGAAATTCTCAGGGACAGAAGTTCCTTAAGTCTATCGTTTACAGGGTGGTAAGCATTGATGAAAATCTTGGCGGTCGATTTGGTTTTCAAAGGCTTGTAATATTTCCTGACTTCGAAGAACCCATCCTTATTCAGGAGCAGCTCGTCCCGGAGTGACGTCTTAACCTCCGCATCGATGATCAACTCGTCCGGAAAATCATCGAAGACAATTCCGATCATTATTTCGCTTCCCTCTGTGGCACCAGAACTGAGATCGCTGCCGTCCATTTTGATGACGCCGCCTTCGAAAAAGATATCAAGCGCTTCCAGTATCGTTGATTTCCCGACATCGTTCTTCCCAATAAAAGCGGTAAGATCATCGAAGTCTATTCTGGTGAATTCTTTATATGTTCTGAAATTTTCAAGAAGTAGTTGTTTGACTTTCATGGTTCCCTCCTAGCTAAGAAAAATATGGTGAAAATAAAATCAAGAATGAGGGCTTGCAACTAAGTGATAAAAGTACTTCTCTCAGTCATTTGTCGTAGCATTGTTACTCAATGTGATTGTCCAGCACTTCCGAACATCTGTCGCGCTCTGCTGGGCAAGATTTGACCCCGTCTTGCATTGTGATGTATCCATCCCGTAACCTAGGGTAGCCCGCTGTCGATGGCAGCAGGACATACAGTGATAAAAGATCAGCAAAAATTCAATGTGCAACAGTCTGAGTATGTTCTAGCCAGCATCGAACGATACCACAATACAGGATGGTCCATACCTGTTTTTACTTGATAAAATCACCCGCCACTCTCCATTTCCCGTCTTTGTCCAGCATGGAGGTAACGGTTTCGAGAGCTGATTTTTTGTTCGCAAAGGAGGTCTCGAACTGGATTACCACGTACTCGCCGTCCGGAGCGCCGGGCAAAGAGGTTGTGTAGGTCCGGTTGTTTATTTTTCTGGAAATGAGCTTGCCCAGGGGTTTCCTGACCGCCGTTAGCGATTGCTCCCATTTTGCCTGCGTGACGGCATTTTTGAAGTATCCGGCCGCTTCGGTCCAGCTTTCGGCATAGTTGCCGCCATCCACCAGCGCCAACCATTTTTCGGCCGCTACGGCGGCTTTTCCCATCTTGGGCGACTGGGCCGCGACGGTACCGGCCATCAGGAGGAAACCCGAACAGACGAGCAAGAGACTGAAAAATCCCATGGTCAGGCGGTTATTCATTCGATGCTTCCTTTCTGTTTGCGGAAAAAGATCGAGCCACGGGATTGGAGGTGGAATCCAGTATTGTGTGATGTACATATCCGGCGGCCGGGGCAGTTTGTCGCCCGTGGCAGCGGGATGTGCCGTGATAGGGCAACCGGTCTCCGGAAATTTAATGGGCAACGGTCTGATTGTGTCTCAACCTACATGAAAAATGTCATAATGCAAGACCTGGTCTCGATAGACCTGGCTCCGCGCGCTGCAAATTATCCCGGTCGCAGGGGAGGCGCGCCCCCATCGTGCGCACCGTCCGCAGGAAAAGCGGAAAAAGTGGTGCGCACAAAAAAATGGGCTGTTGCCCAAAGGTTCTGATGATTGTGAATATTACAACAAAATATGTTCTCTCTGATGTTGGTTTGTTCATTTAAATGAACTATAAGCCCTCCGGTCAGCACAGCGTGAAACTCTCGCCCTATTCTGAATTTTTTTGATTGTTCACAATGAGGCAAGCCAAGGTTTTCCTAGTATCCAAAAGATTGTGAAAAGAATATCGCTCAAGCCCATTTATCCTTGTGCCGAAGGAATTATTGAATGAGGTCAGTAACTTACAAGTATAAATCCATCCCGTCAAAAACGGAAAAGGGGACAAGGTATGAAGAAGATTCTCAGAACGGTTACGTACAGCTTGTTTGCAGCTCTGTTTTTCGTGGCGGCCGGCATGCCCGAAGCTCTCGCCGTGGACGGCATTAAATACGATGGCTCCTCCCAGTTGTATTGGGCCTTTGTAAAGGATTCCGCGGATCTTTTCACGAAAGAAACCGGGATAAAAGTCAGCGCCGAAGACCGCAAGACCCAGGATGCGGTCCCCTCGCTGGTGTCCGGGCGCTGCAACGTGGGCGGCCTGGCCAGGAAGATGAAGCTCGCCGAAAAGGCGCAGAACAAAGACCTTGTTGAAACGCTCATCGCAAACGACCACATCGCCGTATTCGTATCCTCCGGTTCCAAGGTCGATTCCCTGTCCGTCGATCAGCTCAGGAAGGTTTTCGGCGGCCAGATAACGGACTGGAAAGAACTCGGCGACGCACCGGGTCCCATCGCGGTGGTGATTCCCCAGACCAAAACCACTTCCAACCGCAATTTCGCTCAATGCGTCATGAAGGACGCCCCGTTTGCTTCGCAGTGCACGATCACGGAAACCGCGGGCGCGGTCCTGGACCAGTGCAAGGGGAAGCGCGCCATCTCCTTCATTTCCTTCGGCGCAGTGTCCGGGAAGCCTGATTTCAAAGTGCTCAAGGTCGATGGGAAAAGTGCGGGAGCTTCGGATTATCCGCTCGTTCAGGAAATGTATTTCGCCACTATCGGACAGCCTTCAGGCGATGTGAAGAAGTACGTGGACTTTTATCTCAGCGGGGCCGGCAAAGAGTTCATAAAGAAAGCCGGCCTGATCCCCGCTCAATAAGAGAGATAATCGCGGATGGCCGGTCCTGCGCCGGGACGGCCATCCCGACAGATCCGGAACCGGGAGGACGTGATGAAGCCACGGTTAAGCCTGGGTGCAAAGATAGTCATTGAAACGCTGGTCCTTTCCATAGTGCCGATACTCGTTGTCACCGCTCTTAATTTCCGCAATTCCCGAGGAGAGCTCGAAAAACTTGTCCGCCAGGATTTCCAAAATATGCTCGGCCTGGTTTCCGACATCCTCGACGACCATATCACCCTGATCCGGGAAGCGGAAATCGGAGATGAGATCGTGTGGAGCCTGCAGGCAAGGGAGCAGGAAAAAAATTTCATCATCAAGGAGGATGAGGGAAGCATCAAAGCCTGGCACCAGGCCATGGACAATATCAAGAAATCCTCGGTGTTCATAGGGGATGTCCCGGCCAGCATAAAACGGTATGAGCTGATTTTCGATAAATTCACCAAGGGCATGCTCGCAAATATGGGAGAACTTTCAAGCGCGGGCCAGGACCTTGAGCAGCAGATACGCAAAAGCATCCAGGTGGTAAAAACCGGCGAATTTCAGGAAAAGATTCGCGCAAAAGTGATCGGCCCCAAGAACCCCGACGGGACGCGGGACCTGTCGAAAGGCATCCGAATGGGGCGTTCGGGGTTCGTCTTTTTCATGAAACCGGACGGGACCCTGATCGGCCACCCGAAGCTGGAAGGAAAGAAAATAGGGGACAAGAATCTTCTGGATTCAATTCTACGGCAAAAAGAAGGGCAAATTTTCTACAATCAGGACGGTATCCGGAAAATTGCCTTTTTCAAATACTTTGCCCCGTGGAACTGGTTCATCGTGATCGATGCCTGCCAGAGCGAGGTGATGCCGGTCAACGGCATTCTCAAAGCCGGGTTGATCGTGGCGTTGATTTTTGCCGTGCTCGTAGGCTTCATGGCGGTCCTTCTCGTGCGGAGCATTACCCGGCCCGTTAACAAGATAATGGGGCAGCTCGGCAGCAGCGCCGAAGAATTTTCCGCGGCCGCCTGCCAGGTGGCGGGGTCGAGCGAAAGCCTGGCCACCGGGGCGTCGAAGCAGGCGGCGGCAATCGAAGAAACGTCCGCTGCGCTCGAAGAGATGGCGTCCATGACCACCAAAAATGCGGAGAACTCTTCCGAAGCCCATCGCCTGATGTCGAGGGCCGATCAGGTAACCGAGAAAACCCGCGCTTCGATGTTGGAGCTGCTGGCATCGATGGAGGAGACTTCCAATGCCAGCACGGAGACGCAGAAGATCATCAAGACCATTGACGAAATAGCTTTCCAGACGAACCTCCTGGCCCTCAACGCCGCGGTGGAGGCTGCCCGGGCCGGGGAGGCGGGCGCCGGGTTCGCCGTCGTTGCGGACGAGGTCCGAAACCTCGCCATGAGATCGGCCGAAGCCGCCAAGAACACGGCAACTCTTATCGAAGGCACGGTTGCCCGGGTGCATGGTGGAGCCGAGGTGGTCAAGCGGGCCAATGGAGAATTCAGCGACTTGGCGGAAACGGTCAAAAAATCGGTGGAGCTTATCAAGGAAATAGCCGCCGCTTCACAGGAACAGGCGGAGGGCATTGGCCATATCAACAAAGCCGTTTCGGAAATGGACAGGCTGATCCAGGACACGGCGGCCCTTTCGGAGGAATCCGCGGGGACGGCGGGGGAAATGAACGGGCTGGCGGCCAGAATGAAAGGGGACGTGGGCTCACTCATCCAGGTCGTGGGAGCAGACGGAAAAAAAGCGGCGAAATCGCGTGGCCTGGCGCGTACTCCTGCGGCGGAGCCGCTTGTGGCCGGATCGTACGGAACGAGGAGTGCGCAGTATGCGAGCGCGATGCCCAAAATGAAGGACGGCGGGAATTATCCCCCGAAGATGGAAATGCGCCCCGATAAGGTAATCCCCCTGGAGGAGAAAAATTTATCAGACTTTTAGAATATTTAAGGGATTCAGAAAAGGTGTGAGGGGCTTCGCCCCGGGCCCCTCCACGCCGCTTTGCTGTTCCGGGGGGCGCGGGGGAAGGGGCTGTTGCTGAAATCCAATATCT